>JBAVIK010000239.1:0-12405 GCA_049686815.1 Acidimicrobiia bacterium
GTCCCAATTGCTTCGCCTACGACGAAGCCGAGAACCGTCTCCATGTCCAGAAGGCGATCATGAAGACCCTGGCTGGTGGGTAGAAATGTATCCGAATCGAGACGTCCGCCAGACCATCGTCCAACTGCTCTCCAACATGAGCGACGGCAAGGAGATCAGGACCTATTTGCACCGCTTTTCGTCGCTCGACCAATCGAGATTCGCGGTCATCAAGATTGGAGGAGCCGTTCTGCGCGATCGTCTCGATGAGACGGCCGCATCTCTTGCGTTCTTGCACACCGTCGGCCTCACTCCAATCGTTCTGCACGGTGGCGGCCCTCAACTCGACGACGATCTCGCGGCGGCAGGTATCGAAACCGAAAAAGTCGAGGGACTTCGTGTCACCTCGCACGAAGTTCTCGACGTTGCACGAGAAACCTTCACCACCAAGAACATCGAGCTTGTCGAAGCGGTTCGGGCACAAGGTGTCTCCGCACACGGGCTCACTCAGGGGGCCTTCGACGCCGTGTTCGTCGATGAGGGGAGATTCGGTTTCGTCGGTCAGCCGACCAGAGTCCACCTCGATCTGATTCGCTCCATCGTCCGCTCGGGTGCCATCCCGATCCTCACATGTCTCGGAGTCGCACCCGGTGGCCAGTTGGTCAACATGAACGCCGATGCTGCCACCCGGGAGCTAGTCCACGCCGTCCAGCCGATGAAGATCATATTCTTGACCGACTCGGGCGGCCTGCGCGACTCAAATGACGAGATCATCGACTCGATCAACCTGGCGTCGGACTATGAAGAACTGATGGCACAGGAATGGGTTCACTCCGGTATGCGTCTCAAGCTCAGTGAGATCAAGCAACTGCTCGACGACTCCTCCCCGGATTCCTCGGTGTCGATCACCACGCCCTCGGCGCTGATCAAAGAGCTATTCACTCACGGTGGTGCTGGAACGCTGATTCGCAAAGGTGAGCGGATCGTGAAGTTCACCTCGAAAGACGAACTCGATCCGACCACAGTCGTGGACCTCGTGTCATCCGCCTTTGGACGAGGCCTGAAACCGGATTGGTGGGATCGAATCGAGCTCTCGGCGGCATACATCTCAGATAGCAACCGCGCCGCTGCTCTGCTCACATCGCCGGATGACTTCATCTATCTGGACAAGTTCGCGATCGACGACTCAGCCCGTGGCGAGGGTCTCGCTCGAACCGTTTGGGACAAGATGATTCGTGACTACCCACACTTCTTTTGGAGGTCGAGACGAGACAATCGCTTCAACCCCTTCTATCTCAAGGAAGCCGACGGATTCGTCAATCAGGGCGACTGGACCATCTTCTGGGTGGGCGAATCGGACTTCGATCGGATTGCACGGACTGTGAAATGGATCAGTGACCTGCCACCCGACTTCATTGGGCCCGATGTTGACTGATAGACGTCGTATAGGGGTGGTCGGAGCCAGGGGGCATACCGGAGCAGAGCTTCTTTCCATCCTCAACGATCATCCAGGCGTCGAAGTGGTGCATGCCGGATCGCGTGAGTTGGCTGGTCGACCCGTACCTCAGATCAGCGGATTGGTATTCGAGGATCTCACTCCAGAGGATTTGGGACGATTGTCGCTCGACGGTGTCTTCTTAGCTCTGCCGAACGGTGTCAGTGCCCCCTTCGTCGGGCACATGTCTCCTGACACTGCGATCGTCGACATTTCCGCCGACCATCGATTCGACGATGACTGGGTGTATGGCCTACCCGAGTTGAATAGGGAGAAGCTCGCCGGAGCCCGCAGAATCGCCAACCCGGGGTGTTACGCAACGGTGGCTCAGTTGCTGATTGCGCCTTTCCTCGAGCTAGTGGATGGGGTCCCTGCCGTGTTCGGTGTCTCTGGATATTCCGGCGCCGGGACCACTCCGTCAGAGAAGAACGACCCGGAACGGCTGCGTGACAACTTGATCCCCTACAGCTTGGTCGGTCACATACACGAGCGGGAGGCCAGTCTCCATCTGGGTCGCCCTATTCGGTTCATGCCTCACGTCCATCCGGCGTTCCGTGGTCTGATCGTCACCTGCCACATCCCGGTCACCTCAATCGAGCCACGGCAAGCCTTGGCCTTGCTCGAAGACCACTATCGCGAGGAGCCTCTGATCGACGTCACCAAGAGGGTCCCGGAATTGAGTGATGGGACAGGCATGACGGGTGTGCTGCTGGGTGGGCTCGACGTCAGTGACGACGGTTTGAACCTGGTCATCGTGGGAGTCGAGGACAACCTCCTCAAGGGCGCCGCGGTTCAGGCAGTTCAGAATCTCAATCTCGCTTTGGGTCACCCCGAGCTGACCGGCATCGGCCCGGCCCTCAGATAGCTTTCCAACGTGTCCTTCAGCGTCGTCGAACTGATAGTCGTGAAGCGTGACGGTGGTGAACTGAGTTCAGAGGCCATCACATGGCTGATCGACGAGTACACCAGGGGAAGCGTCCCGGACTATCAGATGTCGGCCATGGCCATGGCAATTCTCCTCAACGGCATGTCCCCCAATGAGCTCACCGCGTGGACTGCGGCGATGCTCAATTCAGGGGACCTGATGGACTTCTCAGATCTGGCTGCCGCCAAGGTGGACAAACACTCCACCGGAGGTGTCGGCGACAAGGTTTCTCTGCCGTTGGCTCCCCTGGTCGCTTCGTGTGGAGTTGTTGTGCCGATGATCTCAGGTCGGGGCCTGGCTCACACCGGCGGAACCCTAGACAAACTCGAGTCGGTCAGCGGCTTCACGACCGCCCTCGACCCCGAGACGTTCCAATCGATTCTGAGACATCACGGACTCGTGATGGCAGGGCAGTCGGAAACGATGGCCCCGGCCGACCAAAAGCTCTATGCATTGCGCGATGCCACAGGGACGGTGCCTTCTATCCCGCTGATCGCGAGTTCTATCTTGTCGAAGAAGCTCGCCGAGGGGTTGGACGGCCTGGTACTCGACGTCAAGACCGGATCGGGGGCCTCCATGAGGCGTCTCGAAGACTCCAGAGAACTGGCCCGGACCATGGTTGAGATCGCCTCCGGATACGGGGTGAAGACAACGGCCCTGGTCACTTCGATGGAACAACCCCTCGGTCGGGAAGTGGGCAACGCTTCGGAGATTCGTGAGTCCATCGACGTCCTCAGAGGTGAAGGGCCGCCCGATGTCACGGAACTGACGATGGTGCTGGCGGAGGAGATGCTCGAACTCGCCGGTTTGTCCGGAGGAAGAGGCCTTCTCGAGGAGAAGATCGCCTCGGGCGCCGCCTTCGACAAGCTCGTTGAGGTCACCGCGGCTCACGGGGGTGACACAGCAATGCTCCGCGATCCGTCTCGTCTTCCGGTGGCAGCCCATGAAGGAGTGGTTGTCGCCGAGAGCGGCGGGTATGTCCAGAAGTGCGACGCACTCACCGTTGGCACCGCCGCCACTCATTTGGGGGCAGGCCGCGAGAGGAAGGAGGACACTGTTCACCCCGGAGTTGGCATCACCGTCACCGCAAAGATCGGGGACCAGGTGCGACCAGGAGAACCGCTTGCCTTGGTCCGGTACGACCAGGAATCCAAGTGGCTGGCCTATCGCGACCTCCTGGCCACGGCGTGGACCATCGGGCCCGATGAGGTACCGGCACCCCCTCTCATCATCGAGCGAATCCACGGGGCCGTCACATGACACCGATTCAAAGCATCAGTCACCCAGTCGTTACCATCGCCCGCCACATCTGACCCAAGGAGTCGCATGAAGGTCGTCGTTTGCGTCAAGCAGATCCCCGATCCTGCCACCCCCTACAAGATCGAAGAAGGAACCAGCTGGCTGGTTCGCCCTGACGACCAGATCCTTGACGACACCGATCGCTATGGAGTGGAAATGGGGTTGCAGCTGGCCCAAGCCGCTGAGGGAACCCTCACACTGGTGAGTATGGGCCCGGCCGGCAACGCACAGGGCATCCGACAGGCTCTTGCGATGGGCGCCGACAAAGCCGTCCTTGTCGACGATGCCGATCTCAAGGGATCCGACGCCCTGGTCACCGCCAGGGTGCTGGCCGCAGCAATCACAAACGAGGGCTACGACCTGGTGATCGCAGGGACCGAGTCCACCGACGGCTACTCCGGCGTTGTCCCTCAGATGATTGCTGAACTCCTCGGTGTCCCGGCGCTCACCTACGCCACGTCCGTAGAAACCGCCACTGGGTCGATCACCATCCATCGGCAGACGGCCGACGGTTACGACGTCGTGGAGGCTTCATTGCCCGCTGTGGTGACCGTCACAGCCGGAGTGGTCGAGCCGAGGTATCCGACATTCAAAGGGATAATGGACGCCAAGAAGAAGCCTGTCGAGAATCTGACCTTGGCTGATCTCGGTGTTTCCGCCACTGTGGATCAGAAGGTCGTCGCCATCACCGAAGCCCCCGAACGGTCTGCCGGGACGAAGATCGAGGACGATGGTGTTGGACATGAGTCGATCGTCGCCCTTCTCGAAGAGCGGAAAATCATCTGATGCCGAACATATGGGTATTCATCGAAGAAGTCGGCGGAAGCCCGTCAGGCTTGGGTCTCGAGTTGCTGGCCAAGGCGCGTTCAATGGGAGACGTTACGGCTATCTATCTGGGTGACGGCTCCGACCAGGCCGTCGCCATCTTGGGTGAACACGGCGCAACCGCCGTGCTCACTATCGAAGCCGGCGACCGGCTTCCGTCAGCTCCCGCAGCACAAGCACTGGCTGGCCGGGCCATTGAAGACTCCCCCGACCTCATATTGTTTGGTCAGGCCTACAACGACCGAGACGTGGCGGGGCGTCTCGCCGCACGTCTCGGCGTTGGCGTCCTCTCCAACGCTGTGGATGTGAGATTCGATGGGTCAGCCGTCGAGACGGATCATGAAGTGTTCGGTGGCGCCCAGGTGGCCACCGCCAGAACCTCTCAAAAACCGGGTGTGGTCTTGGTTAGGCCGAAATCGTTCGTCGCCGAATCGGTTGGCGGTGCAACCCCGACAGTGTCAGCGGTGCCCCTGTCAGATACAGGCGATGCTGAGGCAAGAATCACCGCGACTCACGTTGAAGAACGTGAGGGGCCACAACTGGGCGAGGCGGCGGTGATCGTGTCTGGCGGGCGTGGGCTGGGCTCAGCAGAGGCTTACGAACTGGTTGAGCGAATTGCCAAGCCACTCGGTGCCGCAACCGGTGCGACCCGTGCCATCGTCGATGCCGGATGGGTCCCTTACGCCAAACAAGTGGGACAAACGGGTAAGACCGTCAAACCCGACGTCTATATCGCTTGTGGGATCTCAGGTGCCATGCAACACCTCGTGGGCATGAAGGACTCGGGAACCATCATCGCCATCAACAAGGATCCGGATGCGCCGATCTTCTCGATTGCCGATCTCGGCATCGTCGGTGATGTCCATCAGGTCCTCCCCAAACTCATCGAGGCTCTGGAGAGCCGCTGATCGAGGGCGACACATCACGCCGTGGCGTTCTGCTGACCGATTCGCACCGTCTGACCTTGTTCCGGCTTGATTTCGGGGTCGATGACCCACATGTCTGATATCCCTTCCAAAGCGTCCTGACCAACCGGGCTAGCGGTATGCCGGATATGGGTCTGGACGAGCTCAGCAACTTCTTGGGACTCTGCCTCAGTCGGACGGCGCGCGGTAGGAGCAGTGGCCGCCAAACGCCCCTTGAAACTCATCTCTGGGTCCCAGACATAGGCCCTCCCCCCGGTCATCCCCGCCCCAAAGTTTCGCCCCACCGGCCCCAAGACAATCACGGTGCCGCCTGTCATGTACTCACAGCCGTGGTCGCTGCACCCTTCGACGACCGCAGTCGCTCCCGAGTTACGGACTGCGAACCGCTGACCAACGCGACCGGCGATGAAGGCCTGCCCCGACGTAGCACCGTAGAGCACCGCGTTTCCGGCCGCCTGGGGGACCGTCTCGGTCCGGCGGGGAGTCACCACGATCAAGCCGCCTCCCATCCCTTTGCCGACGTAGTCATTTGCGGGGCCGTCCAGAAGCAACGAAACGCCATTCGTCAGCCAGGCCCCAAAGCTCTGCCCTGCAGTGCCAGAGAGTCTGACTTCGATGGTCCCTTCGTCGAGACCACGGTCACCGTAAAGCGCTGTGATCTCACCTGCCAGCCTCGCTCCGACGGTTCGATCCACATTTCTGATCGGATAGTCGAGTCGGACCGGCTCGCCGGTCTTGATCGCCACGCCGGCGTCGGCGACCATCCGACGAGAAAGATCGGATAGGGCCACGGGGTTGTAGCCCTCGTGGCGTTTGCGATCTTGAGCTTTCACCAACAGGGCGGCGAGATCAACAGCCAGCGGATTGTTGCGATCCACCGGACGGAGCAGGTCGGCGCGGCCGATTATCTCATCCAGAGACCGAGCGCCCAGAGAAGCCAACAGCTGGCGAATCTCCTCAGCCAGATGACGAAAGAGCACTATCACCTGGTCAGCAGTCCCGCTGAATTTCGCTTGCAAATCGAGATCCTGGGTGGCGATCCCCACGGGACATGTGTTGAGGTGACATTGTCGAACCATCTTGCAGCCCATAGCCAGCAGGGGAAGCGTGCCAAAGCCAAAGCGTTCCGCACCCAACATGGCGGCCACAACGACGTCACGACCGGTGCGCATGCCACCATCGGTTTCGAGAATCACCCGTGACCTCATGCCCTTGGCCACCAAAGCCTGATGTACCTCGGCGACCCCCAGCTCCCACGGTGAACCGGCGTGTTTGATCGAGACCAACGGCGACGCTCCGGTACCCCCTTCGGAGCCGGAGACGGTGATGACATCCGCGTCTGCCTTGGCCACTCCCACGGCGATGGTGCCGACACCTGGCTCGCTGACCAGCTTGACCGACACTCGAGCGCGAGGCTTGAAGGCCTTCAAATCGTAGATCAGCTGGGCCAGGTCTTCGATCGAGTAGATGTCATGATGCGGTGGAGGGGAGATCAAGGTCACACCCGGTTTGGTGTGTCGAAGCCGGGCGATCTCGTCTGACACCTTGTGCCCAGGGAGTTGTCCACCTTCCCCTGGCTTCGAGCCCTGCGCCATCTTGATCTGCAGCTCCTCGGCCGAGTTGAGATATGCCGGTGTCACTCCGAACCTTCCGGATGCCACCTGTTTGATGGCCGAATTGCGGCTCGTCCCATATCGGACCGGATCCTCACCTCCCTCACCGGAGTTGGATAGACCCCCGATCTGATTCATCGCTTCGGCGAGAGCCTCGTGGGCGTGTCGCGATAGCGCACCAAGAGACATCGCCGCGGTCGTGAAATGTCTCATGATCTCTTCTACCGCTTGGACCTCCTCCAAAGGAACCGGCTGACGCTGGACAAAGGTGAGAAGATCCCGGACCAGCGCTGGAGATCGGTTAGTGATCGTGGCGAGGTACTTCTCCCAGCCCTCGTACTCACCGGAGCGAACCGACTTTTGAACGTCGAGCACGGCCATCGGCCCGGTTACATGTGCTTCTTCACCCCGTCGATGCTTGTAGAAGCCTCCGGGGATCGGTGTACCGCCCGTGTATCCGGCATGTCTCGATAGGGCATGCTCCGCAAGAGTTTCGATGCCTATGCCTCTGAGTCGTCGCGGGGCACTCCGAAACGCCCGGCTACACACTTCCTCGGAGAGACCGATGACCTCGAACAACTCAGACCCTCGATATGCCGAAACTGTGCAGATGCCCATCTTCGACATGATCTTGAGCAGACCGGTCTCGAGAGCGCGTCGGTAGTTCTCCTGTGCGGTTACGGGATCCACGTCGACCATTCCCGACCTTGCCAAGTCGATGATCTGGTCGATGGCCAGATAGGGGTTGACCGCCGATGCCCCGAAACCGATCAGACACGCGACGTCGTGGGGATCACGTGGCTCGCCGGATACAACAACGACAGATACCTCTCCCCGAACCCCCTCCTCGATGAGTCTTTGGTGTACCGACCCAACGACCAACAACATCGGGATGGGCGCTTCTTCGGTACTTGTCTCCCGATCTGAGATGACGAGAATCGTGGTCCCCAAGCCCACCGCCTGCGCGGCTTCGTCACAGATCTGATCGAGTCGGATGCCCATAGCCTCAGACCCGTCGGCAGCGCGCCATGTGGCCGCGATCCAGTGTGAGAAGAAACGGGGATCACCTGACCTCACCACAGACTCGAGCTCAGCGTCCGACATGATCGGACTGGCCAGCTCGATCAGGTGGGCCTGGCTGGGAGCATCCTCGAGTATCGGTCCTCGTCTTCCCAGCTGAATTCTCTGCGACATGACCAGCTTCTCCCTGATCGGATCCATCGGTGGGTTGGTCACCTGGGCGAACATCTGGTGAAAGAACCTGGTCAATCGTCTCGGTCTCTCGTCGAGCACCGCAAGCCCGGTGTCGTCACCCATCGACCCCGTTGGAGACAAGCCCTCGGCCATCGGGGCGAGAATCAGCCTTCGCTCTTCAGCGGTATACCCGAACACCCGTGTGAGAGCGCCGGCATCGAAGCGATCGTCGTTCAACGGGTCGAATGGGGCGCGTATCGTCAGAGCCTCGGTGTTCACCCACTGCCCGTAGGGACGCTGCGCCGCAAGGTCGGCCTTCACCTCCTCAGAATGAAGGACTCGACCTGTGTTCCCATCGAAGTAGATCAGCTCGCCCGGCCCCAGCTGACCGGTTTCGAGGGCCCTTGACTCCTCTTCCGGACAGACACCTGCCTCGGACGCTACGACCAAAACGTCAGGCGTGAGCGACCAACGGGCAGGTCGCAGACCATTGCGATCCATGCCGGCGAGAAGCGAGACGCCATCAGAAACAGCGATGGCCGCGGGACCGTCCCAGGGCTCGGTCAAGAAGGCGTGATAACGATAGAAGCCCTCGAGATCGGGCGAGAGATCGCTGACGTTCTCCCATGCTGCCGGTATCAACATCTCCTTGACATGGGGCAGAGAGCGCCCGCTCTGCACGAGCAACTCGTAGGCATTGTCGAGACTCGCCGAATCGGAAAGACCCGGCTGGAGAAACGGGAAGACATCGGGAAGTCGATCGCCCCAGGGTCCCGGGGTTGCCGCGTTCTCTCTGGCGAGCATCCACGATCGGTTCGCCTGGATCGTGTTTATCTCACCGTTGTGGGCCAGCAAACGAAACGGCTGAGCGTTTTCCCAGCTAGGGAAGGTGTTCGTCGAGAATCGCTGGTGAAACACTGCAAACGACGTCTCGAAGGCCGGGTCACGTAGATCCCAGTAGAACTCGGCGATGTTGCTTGCAGTGAACAGACCCTTGTAGACCACGGTCCGCCCCGAAGCCGAAGGTATCGAGAGCCCCTCATTTGCCGTTCTCTCGATGCGTTTGCGAGCGAGGTAGAGCGAACGCTCGAATTCAGGCTCCTCCATCTCGGCGGTGACTATCGCCTGCTCAATCAGAGGCAGCACAGCAAGAGCGTGTGCCCCAAGAACAGAAGGATCGATGGGCACCGATCGCCAATACAGGAGATGGAGTCCCTCCTTTTCAAGGGACTCGCTAATGATCGAACGCGAACGGGCAGCGTCTTCAGGGAGCATGAAACACATCACTACCCCGAGCCTGTCTGGATGGATCGCCAGGTCTCGAGATCTCAAATCTCGATCGATCAACTGGTATGGGATCTGTGTCAGCAGTCCCGCGCCATCACCGGTCCCATCTATCGCCCTAGCGCCCCGATGATCAAGACTCTCGAGGCACTCGACGGCAAGTCGCGTCATACGATACGAGGGCCTTCGATTCAAGGCAGCGATGAATCCAACACCACAAGCCTCGTGTTCGCTGTCACCTCTGGTGTGGGTGTTCGTCATCGGCACTCTCGAATGGGAGTCCCAATGATACGGCCGACATTGACTGACTTCGATTCGCAACTGTTAACTGAGCTCGTGAGTGGATACAGCGGCACCCCGCTCTTCAAGAAACTCGGGGTCAAGGAGGGGCTGGTCGTTTGCACGAGTAGGCCTCCCGAGAATTTCGGAGAAGCTCTTGGAGAGTTGCCGTCAGGTGCTGTGTTGTGTCACGAATTCGACGACGCCGACCTCTTCGTGCTTTTTGCCACAGAAAGCAAGGTCCTCATCGAGGATTTCCGGAAAGCAATGACGCTCATCCCCTCGAACGGAGCGATTTGGGTTGCCTGGCCAAAGAAGAGCTCCGGAGTGTCGACAGACCTCACCGAAGATGTGATGCGCGAATTGTTCTTGCCCACCGGGATGGTCGACAGCAAGGTATGCGCGATCGATGCCGTCTGGAGTGGTCTCCGGTTCGTGGTTCGCAAAGAGAATCGACCGAGCTGGCACCGATCCGCGAAGCGCTGACATCACGGGACATCGGGAGCCAGTCGCTTCCTGGCCGTTTGGAGATCAAAGATCGAATCGGTGGGGAAGCAAATGATCCAGAGTGTGCTCCCGCACTACTGATCCGTTGCCAGCCGTGACGATGACCTTCTCGACGTTGAATTCTGACATGATCTGTCGACAGTGCCCACAGGGGTAGGCCCCGTCGACATCCTTGGCGTCGATGCAGGCGACTGCGACCACGTCGATCTTTCTAACACCCTGTGAGACCGCTGCGCTGATTGCACTCGCCTCGGCGCAAGATGAAGCCGGATATGCGGCGTTCTCCACATTTGCACCGGTGAACATCTCCCCGTCAGATCCGATCACGACGGCCCCGACCCGAAAATTCGAGTACGGCGAATACGAGGACTCGGCGGCGGCGCGGGCCACCGCTGCTAGTTCTTCAGCTGTCATGAGTACTCCAATAGCTCTTCGACAAAGGCGTCTGGATCGAAGACAACCAAGTCGTCGATCCCTTCCCCGAGCCCAACCAACTTGACCGGGACGCCGAGCTCCCGCTCCACCGCAAAGATGATCCCACCTTTGGCGGTGCCGTCGAGCTTGGTCATCACGATTCCGCTCACCGGCACCGCATCGGCGAACTCTCGCACCTGGGTCAGCCCGTTCTGGCCGGCGGTGGCGTCCAGAACCAAGAGGGTCTCGTCGACAGTCGCTTCACGCGATAGAACCCGATGGATCTTCTCTAGCTCTCCCATCAGATTGGCCTTCCCATGAAGCCTCCCCGCTGTATCGATAATGACGACGTCGGCGCCACGAGCCTTGGCGGCCGAGACCGCATCAAAAGCCACAGACGCGGGATCGCCTCCCTCTTGACCGCTCACGAAGTCGACTCCGACCCGCTCGGCCCATGCCTCGAGCTGCTCACCGGCCGCGGCACGAAACGTGTCACCTGCACCAAGCAGCACCACATTGCCATCCGCCTTGAGTCGGGAAGAGAGTTTTGCGATGGTGGTCGTCTTGCCGGCGCCGTTGACGCCAACAACGAGAATCACCGCCGGCCGACTCTCGAGTCTCAGGTCACGATGACGGCCACCCAGTTCTTCTCTCAGCCGAACTGCAAGCAAGTCGCGCACCTCATCGGTGGTGTCCACTTTCGCCGTTCGGAGCCCATCGACCACTGCCGTTGTGGTTGCGACGCCGACATCGGCTGCCAGCAAACTTTCTTCGATCTCGTCCCAGGTCGAGGTGTCGATTCCCTTGCCCCAGGCCTGACGTAGAGCGACACCGAGCGCTCCTGAGGTCTTGGCCAGCCTGCCCGATGATGAGGACGGCGAATGTGATGGAGGGCGACTTCGTCTCGCCAACACGACCAAGGCAACAAGAGCCAGCGCGACAACGACGCCGATGATGATGATTGCTGCGGTGTCCATCGCTGCGAAGAATCTATGCCACTCGGTCCGAAGCTATGACCGTGATCTCCTTGCGGATCACCTGTGAGGACCCACCGGGCTCCATGGTGACACCGTAGAGCACATCGGCAGCCTCCATCGTCTGCTGTTGATGAGTGACGACGATGAGTTGGGCTCTGAGTCGAAACTCGTCGACGATTCTGAGGAACCTGCGAAGGTTCGCATCATCCAGGGCAGCTTCGACCTCGTCGAGCACATAGAACGGGCTTGGACGTGCCTCGAAGACTGCAAACAAGAAAGCCAACGCTGCGAGACTTCGCTCACCTCCCGAAAGCAGAGTCATCGAGCTGACTTTCTTGCCCAATGGTTGGGCGTCGATCACGACACCGGAAGTCTCGTCGTCGGGGTCCAACAGTCTTATTTTCCCCTGCCCGCCCGGGAACAACACGTCGAAGTATCTCTGATAGGCAGTGGCCACTTCGGTGAAGGCTGTCTGGAATCGTCCCTCGATCTCCGCTTCCAGTGCCGTGATTACCTTGCGGAGATCCGCTCGCGACGACTCAATATCCGCCATTTGCTCGGACAGGAAGGAATGACGCTCCTCAAGCTCACGATATTCCGAAGCCGCCAACGGATTGATCGGGCCGAGCCTCGAGAGCTCGGCAATCTTCGCAGCGAGGTGAGCGTCGGGATCGACGTCGTCAGGTAG
>JBAVIK010000240.1:0-3085 GCA_049686815.1 Acidimicrobiia bacterium
GCGTGATACCAGCGCAGCCACGCCCAGACGTTCTCTCGCGGGTTCTCGTCGTAGATACAGAGGTGATGCAGGCGATAGGACTGGTCGCTCATCTTCGGTCCTTTCAGTGGTAAGTCCGGTCAGGCAGTCGGCGGTATCGCCAGCCATCCACATGCGGCACACCACCGTCGATCGGTTGGATGAGCTCGATGACATTGCCCCACGGGTCGCGCCCGTACACGAACCACCCTGAATCATCTCCGATGGGCTGGGAGCGAAACGTCATGCCCAAGGCGCTGAGACGAGCGAGAGATTCGTTCAAGTCTTCGACCTGAAAACACAGATGACTCAGGCCATGATCATTGACGTGGTGGTGGGAGTCCTGGCGACTGCCTTCGGGAGACGTGAACTCGAACAGCTCGATCACTACGTTCCCGGCCCATAGATTCACCCCACGCGCCGCGGTTCCCTCCAATCCCAGGACCTGGTCGGCGGTCTCTGAGCCCTCCCACGACTCGTTGAGAATCTTCTTGAGACCAAAGGCGGCCGTATAGAAACGTTCTGCCGCGGCGATGTCAGGGACGGTTATACCGATGTGGTGGAGACCGCGGACTCCCATCACAACTCCTCTCTCAAGATGTCTGACCACGGCCAATCCAAATCGATCGGCCTTTGCCCCCGATCAGCCATCGCGTCAAATCTCGCCCGGATGGTCTTGTCCACCATGACGGGGTGTGTGAAGACCCAAAACCTCCCTTCGTCGATTGCCTCGAAGGTGATCCGGCCCACTTCCTCGGGGTCCATGCCCCGGTTGAGCAACCGATGCTCCTCATCGGTGGTGCCCTGGTCGACGCCGACCGCTCGCTTGAGCAGATCGGTGGCGATGGGGCCGGGACAAAGACATGAAGCGGAGACCGGAGACCCCTCCCGCGCCAGGTCGACATGCAACGTCTCCATCATCGCCACGACTGCAAACTTCGAAACGTTGTAGGCGCCTATCCCCTGCTCGGCGAGGTGTCCGTTCACGGATGCCGTGGCATTGATGTGGCCTTCGCCTGCCTCTTCGAGGAGAGGGAGAAAGCAGAGGATCCCATTGCGAACCCCGTCGACATTCACCCGCATGATCCGATCCCAGTCGGCGTCCGCGATTCGAGCAAACGGCGTCTGCACCGGGGCCAAGCCAGCGTTGAGAAAGATCATGTCGACACGCCCGAACTCAGCGAGGGTGGAGTCTGCGAGGGCAGCCATCGACGACCGATCCGTCACGTCGAGCGTGCGAACGGCGACCCGCGACCCGTCCGAAGCGAGAGCGCTCCGCGTCTCATCGAGTCGCGTCTCGTCGACATCAGCCAGCATCACTGACATGCCCCGTGCGGCTGCAGCTGCGGCCAGGCCGCGTCCGATGCCGCCTGCTCCACCAGTCACTACAGCAACTCGGTCAACCATTGTCCGTCTCCGGGGGTAGGAGAAGAAGAGCAGGCTCCTCGACCGCCTCGATGATCGAGTGAAGGAACTGCATGGCAGGGGCGCCGTCGACGACTCGGTGGTCCCAGGTTCCCGACACAGCCATCATAGGAACCGCAACGATCGAGCCGTCATCGGCAACCATGGCTCTTTCCCGCACCCGCCCAAACGAGACGATGGCGGTGGTGCCGGAAGGCAGGATCTGAGTCACATGGTCCGCACCGGCCGGACCGATGTTCGAAACGGTGAATGTTTGGTCGCCCATTTCGCCCGGTCGGAGCCTGCGGTCACGGGCACGTCCAATGAGCTCTGAAACCACGTTCACCAGCGCTTCGATATCGAGCTCGTCGGCGTCCCGTACCACGGGCACGACCAGGCCCTCGTCGGTGGCAACAGCGAAACCGACGTCGCGTCTCGACTTGACGATCAATTCGTCGCCGATCAATTCTGCGTTCATGTCCGGGAATCGAGCCAGAGCCGGAATCGACGCCGCAACGAGCAACGCCTCGAATGGAACCGCCCGGCCGAGGCGCCCTTGGAATCGCTTTCTCGTCTCCAGAAGACGCGATGCATCCGCCTCGGCATGACCAGTCATATGAGGAACGTTCTGCCACTGAGCGCTCATGTGCGCCGCAATCGCTCGCCGGGTAGGTGAGAGCTTGATGCGCCGATCGCTCGCCTGCTGGCGATCGGCCAGACCGCCCGTCACATTCGCGGTATCGGGGCCGTTCCCTTGTGTGACCTGTCTGGCTGCGACTACGGCTTCGAGATCCCCTCTCACGATGCGACCGCCCGCTCCGGTGCCTCGCACTTCAGCGAGGTCGATGTCGTTGTCTCGAGCGAGCTTGCGTACCAGGGGCATCGCAGGCGGTCGTGATTGGGATGAAACGGATGGCCTCGGAGCTGCCGAAGCTGAGTGTGGAGCCGTTGTCGGGGTGTCAGGTGCTCTGACTTCGACCAACTCATCAGCCTCGGCGATCGTGCAGAGGAGACCGCCTACCGGGACCTTGCCGCCGGTCTCGACCGCCAAAGACGCGACAACTCCCGAGAAAGGCACCGGAATCTCGACGACCGCTTTCTCGGTCTCGATCTCGCACAGCACAGCACCTTCGCTCACTTCCTCGCCGACGGCGACATGCCACGCGATCAGTTCACCTTCTTGGAGGCCGGACCCGAGGTCTGGGAGGTGGAAGCCCTTGGCCATCAGTCCGCCAAAACACTTCGGACTGCGGCGGCGACTCGGGACGTATTCACCAATGAGTAGGCCTCGAGTTTCGCCTGACCCCAGACCATGTCAGGGTGGCCGACCCGGACCGGCGGCGTTTCAAGCAAGTATCCGGCTTGTTCAACGACTGTGGCGACGATCTCTGCCCCCACCCCACCGATCACCGGGGCTTCGTGGGTGACCACCAGTCGACCGGTCCTGGCCACACTGTCCAAGACCAACTCTGTGTCCCATGGCTTGATCGTTCTCAAGTCGATCAGCTCGACCGAGATCCCCTCACCCTCGAGGGCATCGGCCGCCTCTAGTGAGGTATTCACCGCGTTGCCATAAGAGACAATGGTGACCGATGTGCCCTGCCTGACGATTTTCCCCCGCCCGATCGGGATTGTGAAGTGGTCGATCGGCACCTCCTCGCAC
>JBAVIK010000241.1:0-6324 GCA_049686815.1 Acidimicrobiia bacterium
GGAACGTCAACAGCCACCGGTGGCCGGACGGGAGCACATCGAGGTAGCAAAGCTGGTCAGCCGGGCGATCGAAGCTGTTCCATGGCGGACCAACTGCTTGGAGCGCTCTTTGGTCGTGTCGTGGGTCGCCGGTGAATCATCGGTGGTGAGACGTGGTGTATTGGCTGGTGCGGGCTCGGAACCACACAAGTTTCACGCTTGGGTCGAGTATGACGGGGTGGTCATCAACGACGATCCGGCGATCGGCTCCAAGTACTTGCCGTTCGGTGGAGACGTAGCAATCACAGCTGATCCCGACGCGTTCGATTGATCGAGTCCGGCTAAGGTCGGCATTCCAGGGGAACGCAGTATGGAGAGAGAGCTGAAACTCAAATCGTCGGATCTCGAATGGGTTTCCGGCGGAGACGAGACGGTCATCCTCGACGACGCAAGCGAGCAATACTTCGCCACCAACTCCGCTGGAAGCCTGCTCTGGGAGGCCCTCAAGAACGGTGCGACACATTCAGAGCTGACCGGTCTGTTGGTCGATGCGTTTGAAGTGGAGAGATCCCAGGCACGAGCTGACGTCACTAGCTTCGTGGCGGAATTGGATGAACTGGGCATGCTCGAGTGATGAGTTACTCGACACCGATCTAGTCAGATTCCTCGAGTTCACCAAGGGGCCGCATTAGATAGGCGTTGAGCAACGCCCCCCTACCGAAACCCTGAAGGACGGTGTCAAGCATTGTGAAGAGGGAGAGAGACACCGGCGACTTGAGTGTGAATCTGGCGACGAGCCAGGAGGGGGCTTTGATGCTGACCAGCAAGTTGTGGATCGAGTAGACCCAGTTCACCGGGCTCACGATCGTGGTGATACTCGGGACTTCGAAACCGGTCTTAGTCGCTAGACGTCGTAGTGATCGCCGGTTGAACAAATACCAGTGCCTCGGAAAGTGATAGCCACCCCAGGATCCCTTCTTGAATAGGGCGAAATCGACAGAATCAGTGTTGTCAGTGACTATCACAAGCCTTCCGCCGGGCTTCAGAACGCGTCGGATATCGAGAAGAAACTGATCAGGCCGGGCGACATGTTCGAGAGTCTGAATCGTGTACACCAGGTCATAACTGCTTATCGCTTCGACCTCTTCAAGACTTCCGAGTCGAACGCTCAATCCTGAGGCGACTGCGATCTCAACCGCCCTCGGGTCGAGATCGATGCCCTCGAGTTGCCACCCAGACTCGCCGAACTCTTGGAGAAGTCTCAGGTGAAATCCGTCGCCACAACCGACATCGAGGATCCGGGCCTCGGGTGGTATACCCTCGCAGTATTTCAGCAGGCGTCTCGCTTCGAGACGGGAGCGGATTTTGTGAACGATCGAGTAGTTGTCTTCTGAGAATTCCAGCGTGTGGTAGTTGTCCGGATAGATACGGGCGAATTCGGAGACCTCCGGTCTCGGGTTCAGGAACACTGTCTCACAGGAGTTGCACTGGTATGCGTGGAAGACGTCGGGGCTCGTCTCGTATTCGTAATCGAGTCCGCTGCCGATCAGGTCGGCGGAATGTGCGTCGCAAACACAGCACTCGGCCGATACCGAACGAAGCCGCTCAGAGGACTGCTCACCCATGTTTGCGCGGGTTCTCAGGGAAGTGGCTATCGGAGGTTGTGGTAGTGCCGAGCAAGGCAAGCCGATCGACGATGCGGTCTGCCACATAGTCCGCGTCTTTCGCCACTCCATAGATGTCATGCGACGCAACAGTGTGCTGGTGTCGAAGCCCAACAAAGAAGAGTCCGGGAGCGGCCCGGGCGACACCCCTATCGTGGACCGGCGCACCGTTGCCATTGAGCACATCGACACTCTCATCAAGCATCGAGTAGTCACCCCTGAACCCGGTGCACCAGACGATGGTGAGATCGTCCATTGAGAGCGACTGCCCGTCGCGGAATATCAAGGAGGACCCCTCGACTCCTTCGAACCTGGAGAAGAGCTGGACCCCGTGGGTCTTGGCGAGGTCTTCGGGAGTAGGTCTCATGATCGGATCTCCACGATTCTCGAGATTGGAGTACATCAGTCTCCCGATCATGGAACGGCTTCGCACATCAAAAAGCCCGAGCGCATGAATCAATCGATGAGTTTGCACACCAAGAATCTTCTCAGGCAACACCGTGACCTTGCTGACCGACATGTGGATCTGCTCGAATCTCTCGGACTCGCAAAGCAGGCGACAAATCTGCACCCCACTACTTGCACTCCCTACCACGAGCACCGAACCCGTCTTGATCTGTTCGGGATGGCGGTACTCGCTCGAGTGGATCTGAGCAACCGACTGCGGGATTGCTCGAGCCGCGGCTGGAGTGGTCGGCTTGGACATCGCTCCATTGCACATCGCCACACACTTGGATCGATAGGTCACATCATCAGTCTCCACCTCCCAAATGTCCGACGCTCGGGAGATTCTCTGTACGTTTGTTCCCGTCTGTAGCGGTGGCGCAACCGCCGCTAGACACATGTCGAGGTACTCAACCATCTCGTCACCGGTGCCAAATACCAGCGGATCGTTGGAAGGAACCAGCTCTTTGGGCAACACCGGAAGGGTGTTCATCCAGTTGGGAGTGTTGGTGCGAAACCCGTCCCATCGGTCCTTCCAAGCGGAGAAGGGGCGATCGCGTTCGAGAACCAGGTGGTCCACGTCACGTTGGCCGAGGTAGTACGAGAGCATGACGCCTGCCTGCCCCCCACCTACCACGACAACGTCTAGCTCGTCAATTGATTTCCCCATACTCATCTGACGTGTCAGCCGGATTCGGCCCGACTCCTCGTGCAAGCAAACTAACCCGAAATCTCAGGGCCGGGGCAAACAAATTCAAATAGCCACAAAGGTGTCCCTCGGCCACAGGCCCGACACGTACCGCATGGTTTGGACTGTCCGATCGATCCCGAGTCGACCCTAGGAAACCCGTGGGCGCACACGCCAAACCACGACAGCGGCCGCCATCGAAAGCAATGCCGCTACTACTGCCACCGGGGCTTTCCACGAGCGTGCGATCGCTAGATCGCCCTCCAAACTCGACATGACCCGCCACTCCATGTCGCGTGGAGCCTCGGACTCCTCGTAAGCCAAGGCTCGAAGCTCTCGCGCCGTCTTGGTCATCGCAACGTGACGTGCCTGACACTGCAAACACGTCGCCGTGTGACGTCGTAGGGGCCGCAACACCGGCGTGCCGTCCACTGCGCTATTCGCCACAAAGGGCGCGGCGATCTCACATACGACGCTCACGATGCCGCCTCGAGGTCCTTGGCCAGGCGGGCGCGAGCGCGATGCAGGCGAACCTTGGCTGCGGTGACAGAGATGCCCATGGACTCGGCAATATCAGCGTGCGACCACCCGTAGACATCCTTGAGAATGACTACCTGACGCTGACCGTGCGGCAGCCGGTCCAATGCCCTTCTCAACCGTCCCCTCAACTCGAGGATCTCACCGGCGAACTCGGGATCATCGACGTCGATTGGAGCCGGAAGGTCGCCGTAGTCCTCGATCGATGGGCCCGCATACCGCTTCGCTCTCTTCTTTTGAGTCCACGCGGTATTCACGGTTATGCGGTGAAGCCAAGTAGACAATTGTGCATCTCCGCGAAATCTTGGGAGAGCGCGCCAAGCACGAATCAGCGCCTCCTGAGTGACATCGGAGGCGAGATGCGGGTCTCCAACAAGTCGTCGAGCCAACGTGTAAACCTCGTTCTGATGAGCCCTGACCAGCGCCGCAAAGGCGGCACGATCTCCTTGCTGAGCCCTGTAAATGAGCTCCGCTTCTTTCAGGTTTTCGACCCTTTCGCGGTCAATGGGGTTACTCATCCGCCAACTCGATCCGAGCAGTCATGTATTGGTCGTCCAGATCTGAAATAGTCACGTTGACGGTGGATGACTCAAACTCGGTGGAAACCCGCACCGGGCGGGCCGGCAAAAGGGGATTGCGGAAGCGAACTCGCGCCGACGCAAACGGCATCTGCGACTCATGGAGCTTCGAGGCGGCAACGAGTGCCCATGCGGCCTGGAGCAGGCCATGAGCCACCACACCTGGAAACCCCGCCACTACTCCGGCATCGTGGTCCCAGTGAACCGGATTCCAATCTCGCGTCGCGGCGGCATAGCGAATCAAGTCGGCTCTCGAAGCGCCGACCTCGCCGTCCTTCGGCGAGCCGCGGTAGGAGTGTGGAGGCTCTGGACGTTCGAAATCGGAGCCACCCGGAATGGATTCCCCGGAAACCAGGAACAGAGAAGACCCGTCGACGACAGATTTTCCCTCGTGCTTTGCATTCATCTCGAACGTTACAAAATTGACCCCGGAACGTTCCCGAACCCGGCTCACCGAACCGGAGACTGAGAGAAGTGTGCCGATCTCGATCGGGTTGTGCCAGGTGAATGATTGCTCGCCGTGAATGATCGAGCGATCGCTGAGCTGATCGAGAAGCTCGGGAGCAACTACGAATAGGGCTGCCGCCGCGAATCCCGGTGGGGCTGCAGAAGTCCAACGGTTCTCATCATCGCCGGTCACTTCGACGAAGTCCGCAACTGCATCGACCGACACCCGAAGCGGATTCGGACCGTAGATTTGACCTTCGTATTCCGCGAGCTCCATGACAGGCACGCTAGTGCTACTCCTCTTCGAAGCCACCCTGGCCCGATTCAGACGGGTGGGCGCGGATGGCTTCCGAGGCCTCCTCTTCGATCAGATATTCGACCCTGGGTTCGACAAGCTCCTCGAGCAACCCGGTAAATCTGATCCTCGGTGGCCTCGTCCGGTAGAAGATCCAGCCCCTGCGCTCCGCATGGGTCAGGCCAAGGTGAACCAGGTATAGGGACCCAGCCAACCCGAGGGTGATCAGAAGGAGCCTTACTAGAGCTCCCCTACCGCAATTCGCTCAATTTCGTCCTCGTTCCAGGAGGAACGAAGTCGATCTACCTGGTCTCGCGATGAAGTGTGTGCTCCCGACACCATCGGCAGTACTTCTTCAACTCGAGTCGATCCTGTGTATTCGACTTGCTCTTGGTTGTGACGTAGTTCCGCCGCTTGCACTCAGTGCAGGCGAGGGTCAACGGCGGTCTCTTGTCGCTTGCCATTTAACGCTCGTTTCGGATTGGGCAGATTGAAAGTGCCCTACTTGGTGATCTTTACGACTCGGCCGGCGCCCACAGTCCGACCACCCTCACGGATAGCAAACCGTAAACCCTCATCCATCGCTATCGGAGCGATCAACTCAACCGACATTTCAGTGTTATCCCCAGGCATCACCATCTGAGTCCCCTCAGGCAACAACACCGACCCAGTCACATCAGTAGTCCGAAAATAGAACTGAGGCCTATAACCAGGGAAAAACGGGTTATGCCGACCCCCCTCCTCCTTCGTCAAAACATAAACCTGAGCCTCGAAATCAGTATGAGGAGTAATCGACCCAGGCTTAGCCAACACCTGACCCCGCTCCACCTCATCCTTACCCACACCCCTCAACAACACCCCAACATTGTCCCCAGCAACACCCTCATCCAACAACTTCCGAAACATTTCAATACCAGTAGCCACCGTCTTCTGAGTATCCCGAATACCCACAATCTCAACATCCTCATTCACCTTGAGGATCCCCTGCTCAATCCGACCAGTAACCACAGTCCCCCGACCCGTAATCGAAAACACATCCTCAATCGACATCAAAAACGGTTTCTCAGTGTCCCGCTCCGGATCCGGAATATACGAATCAACCGCCCCCATCAACTCCATCACCTGATCCTGAGCCGCCTCATCCCCATCCAAAGCCCGCAAAGCAGACCCACGAACCACAGGAACATCATCCCCAGGAAACTCATACTCAGTCAGAAGATCCCGAACCTCCAACTCCACCAAATCCAACAACTCCTCATCATCAACCATGTCAACCTTGTTCAAAAACACAACAATCGACGGAACCCCAACCTGACGAGCCAACAACACATGCTCACGAGTCTGCGGCATCGGACCATCAGCAGCCGACACCACCAAAATCGCACCATCAACCTGAGCAGCACCCGTAATCATGTTCTTGATGTAATCCGCATGACCCGGCATATCCACATGCGCATAATGACGAACCTCAGTCTCATACTCCACATGAGAAATACTGATCGTGATCCCCCGCTCACGCTCCTCAGGAGCCTTATCAATCTGATCAAACTCCGTAAACGCATTCTGACCACCAACACGCTCAGCCAACGTCTTAGTAATCGCAGCAGTCAACGTCGTCTTCCCATGATCAATATGACCCATCGTCCCCACATTCACATGAGGCTTCGTACGCTCAAACCTGGCCTTGGCCAT
>JBAVIK010000242.1:0-2027 GCA_049686815.1 Acidimicrobiia bacterium
ATCCCAACCATCGTGGCAGAGAATCGAGATCCCGACCGGCAGTTGACCGAAGAATTACAAACCCAGGTTTTCGTTTGACCCCCGTTTGACCCGGTCGCGCCAACCCCCGAAATCCCAAACAACGGCAGGCCCTCCCTCACTACCGCACCCATTAACCCAGCGCGCGTTTGACGCGAGCATGCAGAACCCCTGGTCAGCGCGATTTCACTCAACCAAGAGCTGGTGCGATTCGGATTCAGCTTCGGTCAACGAAATACTGGATTACTGCCTGTTCCACATCGCGCCCCAATGCTGCTTGAACCAGCAGTTCAGCGAGATCACGGTCGGCTGGATCGATTATTTGAAGTCCATCTAGGCCGTTGTTGTCGAGGATCCATCGGGCCAACAACAAGGCCGTGCGTTTGTTTCCTTCAGCGAACCCTTGGGCCCGGGTGACACGAAACGCACCGACACCCGCAGCGACTACAGGATCGCCGATCTCGGCGAGGGACTTGAGGGCAGTCTCAACACGATCGAGGTCGTCGGCCTCATCGAACCATTCGTCATCACCTCGGACGTGTTTGTTGATCTCGACCGCGAGTCGCAGATCGGGTCTATTCAATGATCACGCAGGTACTGGAGGAGGTCCCGGTACTCCTCGAGGCGGGCGTTCAGCCAGTCAAGCTCGACCTGGTCAAGCTCGGAATCGATTGCTAGATCTCTGGCTTCTGACATGTTCTACAGATTATCGGGCAGCACGGACAGAAACCACAGTTTGCGTTTGATGTGGGCAGCTCACCAGCTAGAACCCGTCGAAATAGCAACGGCCAGGCCTCTCCCCCGCCACCGCACCTAGTAACCATCCGAATCACGTCGACGTTGACCCGGGGCGTTCCGGTGGATCGTCGACCAATCGGAGCTACCCCTTCCACCTGCATGATCTACGGCACACCCATGCCTCGACTGGGGTGAAGGCGGGTGTGCCCATCGGTGTGGTCAGTGAGCCCTTGGGATCATGCCTACCGGAGTTCACCCTGCATCGGTATTCGCATGTGATGCCGGGGATCCAACGGGAGACGGCGGATGCGGTCGCGAGGCCGGTGCGGTTTGGGGGGTGAGTGGTCAGGAGCCACGACTACCTAGACGCCTCCAATCGACACCCATATGATCTACCATATGGTCATGCCGCGACGTGAAGTCCTTGTACAACTCGACGACAAGTTGGTTGAGAAGCTCGACGAGATCGCACAACGATCACAGGCCAGCCGATCAGAGCTGCTCAGACGAGCGGCGAAGGCGTTGATCGACGCCGACGAATGGGCTCAGGCGGACAAGAGATTGGTAGCTGGTTACACAAAGTACCCACCCGATCCCCTTCTGTTGCAAGCGTCCGAAAGGCTCGCTGCGGAGACAGCACCGGAGTGGTAGCCCGGAACGACATCGTCTGGGCAGACCTCGGAGGAGAAGCCGGGCGACGGCCAGTCTGTGTCCTCACCCGCAACACCGTCATCGCAGTACTCGACCGGGTGACATGCGCACCAATCACAAGGACAATTCGAGGTATCCCCTCAGAGGTAGAGGTGGGTCCTGCTCATGGTCTCCCGGACAAGGCGGCGATCAACTGTGACAACATCGTCACGATCGGAAAACACCGACTCGACCCCAGACCGGTCGGAAGGCTTGACGACGTCACGCGAGCCCAGCTGGACAATGCTCTTCGCTACTCGCTCGACATCATCTACTAGTGACGTCGCGGCACTGATCCGTGGCGCCGAGGGCGATAGACGATTATCCCCGTTTGAACCCAAACCTCCCCACTACCAAATCCCCACAACCACAGCTCCCCCGGCACCGCACCCAATCACCCAGTGGACCGACTAATCGAGGTCGGCATCCAACCAGTCGGTCTCTTCCTTTGTTAGAGGAGCGCTCAGGTCCCGCCCGAGGCGACTGAAACTCTCAACGGTCTTCCGCAGCCAAGTGTCGATGGCTTTCCAATCCATGGCTCCAATCTCCATCAGACCAACCAAGAACCTGTGGTGCTCCAT
>JBAVIK010000243.1:0-3239 GCA_049686815.1 Acidimicrobiia bacterium
CTCCTGGCCTGACGCGGACCGCAGCGGATGCGCCGGCGAGATTTACCGAAGCTCTTTCGACGCCTTCTTGACGTGCCAGGACGCGTTCAATCCTCACCGCACACGTGGCACAGGTCATTCCGTCGACATCGAACAGGATCGTCTCGGTGTCGGCGTGGGCGAGGTCAGCCGAAGACGGCGTAGCCCTGCTCCTCGATAGTGCTCTTGATTCGGTCTAAATCAACTGACCTCTCATCGAAGCCCACGTCGATGGTGGCGTCGGCCACGGTCACCTCGACCGTGTCGACACCGGTGAGAGCGCCAACGGCACCTTCGAGGCTGCTCTTGCAGTGATCGCAATGGACTTCCGGCACCTGTAGCTGGATTTCGGTCATTTTCCCTCAGTTCTGGTGGACGATGGTCTGGCAGCGGTTGGGGTCGTTGCACTCCGCCGGGTCGAGACTCCGGGCGTTGTCGATCATTTCCTGAAGACGACCGCGGGTACGTGCCAGTTCACGGAGTTGTCTATCGACGTCATCACGGTGTGCTTGGAGAAGTCCGATGGTGTGGTCACAGGTCGACTCCCCTTCTTCCCTCAATTCCAATATCAGTTGGATCTCGGTCAAGGAGAGTCCAGCCACCTGGGCATCCCGGATGAATCCAAGACGGCGCACCTGCCCCTCCTCGTACGTTCGGTAGCCGTTGGATGCGCGGCTGGGCTCGGGCAACACCCCGATGTCTTCGTAGTAGCGGATCGTTTTTGTCGAAACGCCGGCTCGATCTGCCAGCTCGCCAATTCTCATTACGCCATGATAGACCAAGAAGCTTCCAGCCAACTGGAAGGTTGGGGATCGGGGGACGGACCAGCCTTTGAGAGCCGGACCCAAATAGGAGAGAGCCCCAGGGCGACCCGGGGCTCTCTCGGTTGTCTGGCCGGGGACGGGGAGGGGGAGAGGACCTGTGCCCAACCAGAGGTATCGCTTGGTCAGGCCTCCTGCTCGTCCATGATCTTCCCGCGAACCCTTGGGAAGCGGACCGGAGCATGTGCATGGCAGTACTCGGCCTTGTTGTATTGGGAGAGTTTTGTCTCACAGCCCTTCTTGGCGCATTGCCTCCCTGTGGCAAAGCGCTTCGACGGACGGGTCACGCCCTTGATGGCTGCTCCTCTTACTGTGTCACTCATATCAGATCACTCATATCAGGCCCTCCTGGTCTGGGCCGCTCTTCAGGAAACTCCAAATTCGTGTTGTCGATTCCTGGAAAGGATTGGCCTTCAATCCTTTGATGTTGCACTCAAATTGTGCACTTTGGCCCGTTAACGGGGACTAAAGGTGTCCCTCGTTTGTAGGTATTAGGACGATTTCAAGTCCCTATTTGGTTCCCGAGATGCCGAGTTTGCGAAGAAACGCCTCGTTGTTGGGCTCTCTTCCCAGAAAGTCTCTCAGCATTTGGTCGGGGTCCACCGTTCCTCCTTTTTCGAGGACGGCGCGGCGATATGCCATTCCGACCTCTGGATTGGTGACTCCTTCGTCCTCAAATCTCGAGAACATGTCGTCTCCGAACACTTCCGACCACATGTAGCCGTAGTAGCTGGAGTCATATCCTCCCATTAAATGACCGAAAGATGCAAGTGCAAAGGTGCCCTCGTGTGGTGGCATCAGCGATATCGCCGAGCCATCGTCATATATCTTGCGAAGGTCACGGTTTGGCCCACCGTGCATTTCCTGGTCCCACCACCCGTATTGCATCTGACGTAGTTGGAAGAGCGCCGTGTTGAGCCGCCGGGCAGCGACCAACTGCTCCACGAGCTCATCGGGTATGGGTGCGCCCGTTTCGTAGTGGCGGGCGAACCTCCTCAGCACATCGGTGCGCCAGATCCAATGCTGCATGATTTGGCTTGGGGCCTCTACGAAATCGCGTTCAACGCTGGTCCCGGCGAAGCGCGCCAGTTCGGTGCGTCCCAGGTTCTGATGCAACACGTGACCGAACTCATGAAAGAGTGTCTCGACCTCGCTGTGTTGCAGGAGCGATGGTGCATCGGCGGTTGGCTTGGTGAAATTTGCCACCATCGCGCAAACCGGATTCTGATATGTGCCGTCTTCAAGCAAGCGGCTAGGGAGCATCGGGAACTCGGCAGCGTGACCAAACTTCCCTTCTCTCGGGAACAGGTCGAGGTAGAACCGAGAGAGCTCCTCGCCGGTGGTGGAGTCGTCAATGATGAACATCTGCACATCGTCGTGCCACCTATCGAACTCAGTTACCTCTCTGAAAGTGACGCCGAACATCTCGGAGGTGAGCTCGAACATGCCTTCGAGGACCGTGGGAAGTGGGAAATACTTGGCCACCTCGAAATTGTCCACCCCGTAGTCGGTGCGTCTCTGCATGTTGTCGTAGTAGCTCCAGTCCCACACCCGGACTGTGCTTTCTCCGGTGTCCGCTTCGAGCAGAAGCGCCATTTCGGCCAATTCGGATCGCCCCTTCTCGGTTAGCGGGCCACGCAAGTCTGCATAGAAGGTCTTGACTCGATCCGGTGACTTGGCCATACGATCCTCGAGCACGTGATGAGACCAGCTGGGTCGATCAAAGGCCTCGGCGGTCTCCTGGCGAAGGGCAATCGCCTCTTCGAGGATCTTTCCGTTCTCCTCTACTGCGACCGTGTTGAACTTGTAGCGGAGTTGCTCACGATGGGGTCGACTCTTGGCGTTGGCCAGAAAGGGGATCATGTGCGGGTAGGCAATGGTGACCTTGTATTTGCCGGTCTCCTCATCGACATCAAGTGCTTCGATATAGCTGTCGGGTAGCCCGTCGAGCTCGTCGCGGGTGACGAGAATCTCGTCGTCCCATTCGTCGATATTCTGTTGGAACTGGACACCCAAGGTGACGAGACGCTCCGTTTTCTCCTTGACCAGGGCCCTTGTCGCCGGATCGAGATCGTGGCCCGCCCGTCTCAAGTCTCGAAGCGTGAACTCGAGGAATCGGGCTCGCTCGCCATCCAATCGAGAAGCTTCAGTGGTGTTGGCATACTCTTGGACCGCTGCGTTGAGGTCGTCTCTGAAGACCATTTCGACACCAAACTGTTGGTTTTTCTCTTCGGCCCGCTTTCCGGCGTCACGCACCGCTTTGTCGGGGTGGACGTAACCCATGAAGGCGAAGTTGGCCTGTGAATGGGACAGAAGGTCGGAGATGCGATCCAATGGCATCAGAGTGTTTTCGAAAGTGCGTTCGGCTTTGGGCTCGACCAGCTCGTCGAGGACGGTGGT
>JBAVIK010000244.1:0-6701 GCA_049686815.1 Acidimicrobiia bacterium
GCATAGATCGCACCTTTTCCTATCTCATCTAACGTCTGGCCCAGTGCGGCGCGAGCGTCTGACGCTGCCGTTACAGCCAAGACCAAAGTGACGTCTCGAACTGCCTCCTCCGGCACGTGATGCCGGACGACGCCGACAGGTGTTGGCACATCCCCAGGATCGAAACCGTGGACTTCGGCACCTGCCTGGGCTAGATCGAAAGCGATGGCCGAACCCGCCTCACCCAACCCAAAGACGGCTATTGCCACGGTGTCAAGCCCTCATCCACGGAAGACATCCGGTGGGACAGGTTCCTGCGCCCGACGACGCGCCCCGAGCCCGGAGAGATATTGATTGGGAAAACTATGACCGAGGTATCCGAGGTCGATCGCAGCATTCATGGTCCAGTAGGGGTCGACAAGATGGGGCCTGGCCAATAGACAGAGGTCGGCACGCCCCGCGACCAAGATGTTGTGGACGTCATCGATCGACGACACGGCGCCAACAGTCATTGTCGCAATCCCCGCCTCATTCCGGATCCTGTCGCTGAACGGGGTCTGGTAGAGACGACCGTAATCAGGCTTCGCTCTATTCGAGGTCTGCCCGGTGGAAACATCGATGAGGTCGCACCCCAGGGCCTTCAACTCGATGGAGAATGTCACCGCATCGTCGCCATCGAAGCCACCATCCACCCAGTCGGTGGCTGAGATCCGGACCGAGATCGGTTTGGCGTTCGGCCACGAAGAGCGGACGGCCTCGAAGACTTCCAAGGGGAAGCGCATTCGGTTCTCCAATGACCCGCCGTATTGGTCGGACCTGTGGTTGGCCAGAGGTGTGAGAAAGCTCGACATGAGATAGCCGTGAGCAAAGTGGAGCTCGAGCCAGTCGAAACCGGCCCGATTGCCACGTTCGGCGGCCGCAACATGTTGGTCGCGGACCAAGTCCATGTCTTCGCTGGTCATCTCCCGGGGCACCTGACTATCGGGACGATATCTGACCGGGGACGGCGCAATCAGCTCCCAATTCCCTTCCTCGAGCGGATCCGTGTCGCCCTCCCACATCACCTTTGTCGAGCCCTTTCGACCTGAATGACCTATCTGAAGGCCGATCCTGGACTCAGAGTTGGTGTGGACGAATCGCACGATCTTTGCCCACTCCTCAGCTTGCTCATCTGTCCAGATACCGGCATCACCCGGCGATATCCGACCCTGGGGTGAAATACAGGTCATCTCGGTCATCACCAGCCCGGCGCCACCAACGGCCCGGCTACCCAGGTGGATCAGATGCCACTCCGTCGGCATCCCCTCGATTGCGGAGTACTGATCCATAGGTGAGACAACTATCCGATTGGGCAGGGTGACGTCGCGCACCTTGTAGGGATGGAACATCGGGGGGACATGACTGCCCACCACCACCGGTGAGCCATGATTCGAATTGGCATACCAGCTGTCGATTTCTGACATGTAACCGGGGTCGCGTAGCCGCAAATTGTCGTATGTGACTCTTTGACTTCGGGTGAGCATGCTGAAGACGAATTGCTCGGGCTCCATGGCCCGGTAGCGATCCGCCCCTTCGAACCACTCGAGGCTCGCCTTGGCGGCGCGTTGCAAGCTGGCGACATCGGGGCGACGTTCGCTCTCGTACAACTCCAACGCTTCATCTATTGGAACGTCCTCCAACACCACGTTCGAGAGAGCTATCGCGTCCTCCATTGCCAATTTGGTTCCGGATCCGACCGAGAAGTGAGCCGTATGGATTGCATCACCCATCAAGACGACGTTCTCGTGGTGCCACCGCTCGCAGGAGATCGTTGGGAACTGAAGCCACTTGGAGTTGTTTCCGATCAGGGGGTGCCCGTCGAGGTGACTCCCGAAAAGGAGCTGACACCGCTCAAGTGCGAACTGGTCGCTCACACCCGGAGGAAATATGTCGTCCTCCGTTCGATCGAAGCCGAGTCCGCGCCAGGTCTCAGGCGCCATTTCAACGATGAACGTGCTGCCCTCGTTGGAATAGGGGTAGATGTGTGCCCAAACCATGCCCGCCGGCGTGTCCTCGAAGATGAAATGGAACCTGTCGAACACCTTGGGGGTGCCGAACCAGATGTACTTGTTGATGCGCTCATCGATCGACGGGCGAATGTGATGCTCGAGGCTTCTCCTAACCATCGAGTTCGCTCCATCCGCTCCGACTACGAGATCGGCGCTGGGGAGATCGCCCAACCTTCGAACATCCGAACTGAAACGAAGATCGACGCCAAGCTCCAATGCTCGAGAGGTGAGGATCTCCAACAGGTCGCGTCGGCCGGCAGCGGCGAACCCATGGCCCCCGGACACAAATGTCTCGCCGGAGAAGTGGCGGACCTCGATCTGACCCCATTTCTTGAATGCCCGAGTGAGGGCGTGGAAGCTTGGCTCGTCGGCAGTTTCGAAGTGGTCGAGCGTCTCATCGGAGAAGACAACGCCGAATCCATAGGCGTCGCCGGGCTTGTTTCGCTCAAAAACCGAGATCTCCATGTCGGGGCGATGCTTCTTGAGGAGCACCGACAGATAGAGACCGGCCGGACCTCCTCCCACACACACAACTCTCACCGTGAAGGACTCCTCGATGTTTGATGTGAGATGACCTCGAACACGGAACCAACCTATCGGAAACCCTCGGTGCCTCGGAGGACGACGCGCCACTAGGCTCATCGAACCATCCGCTTAGAAAGGCGCATTGCAATGCATGGTCATCTGTCATGGCTTGTCGAGTTGGACATCAAAGAAGGACGACTCGACGATGCGAAGGCTCTCATGGACGAAATGGTCGACCACACGGCCAAGGAGAGTTTCACTCACAACTACGACTGGTACATAAGCGAGGACAACACCTCCGCCTCGATCTACGAGGGGTACGACAGCCCTGATTCGGCTCACAGTCATCTGAAAGGCTTCTTAGAGAACTTCGTGGATCGTTTCGTCGACGTCTTCGACGCAACCCGGTTTGTCGTTTATGGAAACCCCCACGACGACCTCAAAGCGGACCTCGCAGGTTGGAACCCGACCTATCTGAGACACTGGGGCGGGTTCCGCCGCTGAACGCTCTCAACCGGCTCAGGGGTTAGGCAATCCAATGGAAACGGGTTTAGGTGGAAAACGCGCCCTGGTGGCCGCTGCCTCCAAAGGTCTCGGTTTTGCAATAGCGGATGGACTTGCCGCCGAAGGTTGCCGGCTGGCCATTTGCTCACGTGACGATGAACGCATAGCCGACGCCGCCGAGAGGCTGAGGGCGAAGCACGATGTTGAGGTCGTGGCCTCGGCAGTCGACATCAATGACGAGGAATCACTTACCCAATGGATCAAGGCAAGTGCTGAGCGATGGGGCGGTCTCGATCTCGTGGTGCCCAACGGCGGTGGCCCACGGGCAGCGACTTTCGGTGAGACTCAACCTGAGGACTGGGATGCCGGATACCAACTCGTTCTGCGGTCTGCTTTGACGACTGCATATGCGGCCAAGCCCCATCTCAGAAGCGGATCGTCTGTTCTGTTCATGACCTCGATATCGGTCAAGGAGCCGCTCGGTGCCCTCGCCCTGTCAACCATCTTTCGGGCCGGTGTCAGATCGCTGTCCAAACTTCTCGCCGACGAGTGGGCCGGTGACGGGATCCGGGTCAACCATCTCATTCCCGGGCGCATCCAGACCGAGCGTGTGATCGATCTCGACGGCTACCTGGCAGAGCAGCGAGGTGTGCCTGTCGAGGAAATCCGGGCAACCTATGAGGCTGGCATTCCCCTACACCGGTATGGGACGCCCGAGGAGTATGCAGCTGCCGCCGTCTTCCTTCTTTCCGACAAGGCTTCCTACATCACAGGAGCCTCGCTCCAGGTCGATGGTGGGGTGCTCCGGGCCATCTAAGACTCGTCGCAGGTGTCCCTGTGCAGTTCTCCGTTGGTGACCTGACTTTCCGGATTTGAGATCGGCGCAGTGAACTTCGCAGGTCAATTGTCGTCGAGTCTCCCGATTGCATCTGCATACGTGTCACAGGCGGGGATACTGCCGACGCAATGACACTCCCCACCAGGGTCATCCAGTCCGTTCGACCTCAAGCCTCGCTCGGGGTGATGGCAGGTGCTGCGGTGGTGGCAGCCACTTTCGCGGCCACTCCCTTCCTCCTCCCAGATGTCGCAGATCGCCTGTCCCTCGACATCGGGTCGACCGGTCTACTCAGCACCGCACAGGTCGGCAGTTTCGCTGTCGCCACGTTCCTCGCCGGCCGGCTGTTCAGACCACGTCGACGACTCCACTATGGATCCCTCGTCATCGTCGCGATAGCAACCTTGGGCTCGGCTCTGGTCACTTCCTTCACGTTTCTGCTGGCAACGAGGGCGATTGCCGGGCTGGGGCTGGGCACGATTACGTGGATTGCTTGGGCCGACGCAACGAGGTTTCCCAGGGGCATGGGTGATGTGGCGGCGGTCGCCCCGGTTACGGCCACTCTGGCCTCGCCGGTGATCGGCTGGCTGATAGAGGTCGGTGGCTACCCGCTCGTTTTCGGAACCCTGTCAGGACTCGCCGTACTGGCGATGTTGGTCCCGGTCGACTTTGGCGATCTTCCTCGAATCGGAAGAAGAGTCAGCGGATCCAAGAGCAACCGGGTCCTCCTCATCGGCCTGCTCGTCCTTTCCGTCGGCGGATCCTCAGTGTTTGTCTTCACCGGAGCTACGGCCCAGGCGGTTCAGGGGATGTCACCGGTCACGCTGGCGTGGGCGCTCAGCCTCAACGCGATGGCCGGCGTGCTTGCCACCCGCCGAACCGCTCGACGAGGCACTGCGGGAGCGTGGTTGGGCGCAACTGCCCTATCGGCGATCGTCGTTGGAGTGGTGGCATCCCCGGTGACGTTCTTCATCGCACTTGCGGTCTGGGGTTTCGCGTTCTGGATGGCTGTCCCGGCAATCCTCAAGATGCTGGCCGACAAGTCGCTCAACCCGAGCGAGAGAATGGGCGACGCTCAGGCTTCCATGGCGATGGGACGCGTTTTGGGACCAATCATGGGTGGTCTCGCGCTCGGGGCGGGTCAATTCACCCGACTCTCCATCGTCGGAGCGTCTGTCATGGTCGGAGCTGGACTGCTCGTGGGAATCGTGGAATGGCATCGGCTCCGACTTCCAGTTCAGGAAGTCGGCTGATGCTCACACCAGAGCAGACGGGCGGACGAAGACCCATTGCTCGACATCTATGCGTCCCATGCGAAATCCGGCCTCACAGAGCGTGAGGTACAGATCCCACATCCGTCGGAATCGCTCATCGAAGCCGAACTCGCTTTTGAGGTTTGGCCAGGCGGAGGTGAACCGATCCCTCCATTCCTGCAGAGTTCTTGCGTAGTCAAGGCCGAACGTCTCGACCTTTTCAACTCGAAGGTCGCTATTCCGCGCAATGGAATCGATGACCTTCGGCGCGGGGATTTGGCCACCGGGAAAGATGTACTGCTGAATAAAATCTCCACGAGACCGGTAGCGCTCCCACTCGCCATCCTCGATGGTGATGATCTGCATCGCTGCACGGGCATCCGTCTTCAGGCTTCTTGAAATCGTCTCGAACAGCGGGCGCCAGTGGGTCTCATCGACCGACTCGATCATCTCGATCGAGACCACAGCGTCGTAATCACCCTCCACATTGCGAAAATCCTGCACCCGAATTTCGACTCTGTCCGCAAGCCCTGCCTCAGCGATCCGCTTCCTCGCGTAAGTGGCCTGCTCCTCAGACAGCGTGATCGCCACGACATCGCAGCCGCGAATTGAAGCCGCGTACTCGGCGAAACCTCCCCAACCGCATCCGATCTCGAGGACTCTCATTCCCGGAACCAAACCTGCGGCATCAGCAATCGCCGAGTATTTGTGCCGTTGGGCGTCGGCCAGACTCTGGTGCGGAGCGGTGAATCTTGCAGACGAGTAGGTCATGGTCTCGTCGAGCCACTCTTCATAGAACTCGTTCCCCAGGTTGTAGTGGTCGTTCATCGAGCGAACTTTCGGGTGCCTTCGCTCGGGCGTGATTTTCTGCCACAGACTCCGAATCGGTGACGTCCATCTTGTGAGCGGATGTTCGAACCAGGATCGCTTGTTGGCGACCCCCCAGCTCAGCAATGACCGCAGGTCGGTCGTGTCGAGTGCTTGCGACATGTATCCCTCGCCAAACCCGATCAGTCCTCTTCGGAGCAGACCAGAGACTGCCGAATAGTCGACGATCGTCAGGTCGGCATGAGGCTCGTCCGTGCCAAAAGACAATGTGCGGCCGTCAGGGAGGGTCAGACGCAGGGTCCCGACTCTGGCGAGACGACCGAACACCCAAAGACCAAACCGCTCAACGATCATCCGACAGCGCTCCTCGATCTGATGATGCTGATGCTATCTGCAGCTGGCTCGGGGCGGCGATGGAACGTGGCACCCTTGATCCAAAGACGCAGCGCCTGCCAGTGGATCGCTGAGATCACCTTGAGGCTGAGGAGCGGATGTGTGACGAAAAGGCGAATCAGATTCGAATCGGAGAGAGGCATACGCGAAAGAGCCAACCCGGCCCTGAAGAACCGAGTGCCTTTCTCGGACTGCTCGATGCTCACGCTGATACGGGAAGACGGTGGAGAGATGGTGAATTGGTAACCCTGATCCATTCCGTTGAACGGGGAGACATGGAGCTGCTTGCCGAAGCTATGGACCAGATCGTCTCCAGCGATTGGAACGACGTAGCTG
>JBAVIK010000245.1:0-1922 GCA_049686815.1 Acidimicrobiia bacterium
GTTGTCGACCACTTCGTCAAACCCAGGTGAGATCGGAGCTCCATCAGCGAAGAAGCGCCCATTCGGGAAGAGATCACCGGTGAACGCTATTGAGACGGTTCCTGACATCGACGTACTCCTTTGAGACCTCTGGCGTGGTGAGCGTCAGTTGAGGATAGGTAGGACCAATTCTGGTGTCAATCGTCGGCTACGACCTGCCATGACGGCCGTTGAACGGGCGGATGCAGGCTGTCAGTACGAACCCCGGAGTAGGTGCGGTCGGCGATCTGCTGCAGGCCGGATTAGTGGACCGTCGATCATTCATGTCAAACATGTCACATGAGATTCGTACGTTGAATCTGTGCCACGAATCAGCGAGTTCTACGGGATCAGCATCCTCATGTTCTTTGGGGACCACAATCCCCCGCACTTCCATGTGCGCTACTCAGGCCACCGAGCGAGAGTGGCCCTCGACGGGCAGATTCTGGACGGAACCCTGCCTCGTCGGGCGACAAGACTTGTGCTGGAGTGGGCCCTTCTCCACGCCACCGAGCTCGAGCACTGCTGGGAGCGAGCAGTCAATCACGAGCCACCCGGTACAATTGAACCGTTGCCATAGGAGTCACGATGGTTGATATCACCGACGTCGAAGTGCTACATGATCGGGTTGTGCAACTCGACTTCTCGGACGGCACATCGCGCGTCGTCGACCTGACCCCTTTCCTATGGGGTCAGGCGTTCGGGGATATCGCGACCGACGACAGCCTCTTCGCGCAGGTCAAGGCCGACCCCGAGACCGGGACTATTGGATGGCCGAACGGAGCGGATCTCGATCCCGATGTGCTCCATGGGGACTTCGAACCGGCTGACCCTGCGACAACCAAGTCGTAACCAAGCGCACCTGTTTCTCAAATAGGTGAAACGCGCTTTGACCAGGGCTTTTGTGAAGCCAAGTCAAACGCGCGCCCCCGGATTAGGTGCGGTTGGAGCGGGGATCCTGTCGGAACCACGGGGCGCGGTCGCCGGACAAACCCTTCACATCAAACATCAGATCTGATAATCTGATTTCTATGCCGGACATTTCTGCCACCGAAGCGGCACGACATTTCTCAGACGTCCTCGACAGCATCGAACATGACAAGGCGCGATACACGATCATCCGAAGAGGAAAGGCCGTGGCCTCTCTCGAACCGATGAGCGCCGGGCGTGGCGCAGACGTCAAAGAGGTGTTGCGTAGACATACCGCCGATAAGGGTTGGTCGACAGACCTTCGTGAGCTGCGCGAGCTGGTCGAGATCGACGTCCGGTCGTGAGCCTCGTCCTCCTTGACACGACATTTCTCATCGATGCGGAGAGGGACTCGGGAAATCTGGATGAAGTCCTTGACGACGAGGACGATGTCGCCGTAGCCGCTATCACGGTGGCAGAGTTGTTCGTAGGGGTGGAACTGGCCTCCCAAAGTTACCGAGGGCAGAGGCAAAGCTTCGTAGAGGACGTTGTGACCTCACTGCCCGTCATTCCATATGACCTAACCATTGCGCAGGAGCATGCGTTCCTCCTTACAGCGGTTAGGCGTGCTGGGAGGCCACGAGGGGCCCACGACCTGTTAATCGCGGCTACGGCGAGGGCAACGCAGAGAACCGTTGTCACCGCTGATGCCAATGCCTTCGACGAACTTCCAGGTGTTGAGGTTCGCTCGCATCGGGGAGGCCCCAACGTCACCTAGGTCCTAGTTGGATACGGTGCGTCTGACCAGGGCTTTTGTGAAGCCGTGTCAAACGCGCGCCCCCGGAATAGGTGCGGTTGTCGTTGACGCGACAATTCGGAGAAGCCCGCAGGTCCGTCAGTGGGCGTTTAGGTCAAACCGGCACGAGGGCGCACAACGTTTGCAGGGGGGTTCTCAAGTTCGAATAACATGACTATTATTCTGGTCATGAGTGAGG
>JBAVIK010000246.1:0-4352 GCA_049686815.1 Acidimicrobiia bacterium
CTGGCCCCGATGAAGGCTCCGACCAACTTTCCGATCGATGCGACCGCGACCAAGAGCAGGGTCAGCGCGAGGAGATCGGCTTGCGAGAAGATCTCAACCTGGAGTCTCAATCCGGCAATCGCCAAGAAGATCGGGGCGAATATCCCCATTGTCATCGATTCCAGACGTCGGCCGACCGACCGGGGAAGCCTGCGTTGCCTGGCAAAGATGACACCGGCGACGAACGCGCCAAGGACGGGTTCGAGGTGGAGTGCCTGTGAGAAGGCTCCCCACGCAAAGGCGAAGACAACGAGGAGGCTCAGCAGCCCGTCACTCATCCGAGTTCTGTCTTGGATGAATCGCAAGGCGAGCCTGGCGAGCGGGCGTGCGAGCCAATACGAAGCAGCGAAGAATACGACCAGGGAGCCAACGGTTTGACCGACGCCAACGATAGAGAACCGACCGGCGGCGGCCAGTGACGTGACTATTCCCAGGGCGGTCCATCCGAGGATGTCGTCGAACATCCCCGCAGCAAGGGCTATCTGACCGAACCTGCTTCGAAGCATGCGCAGGTCGGAGAGGATCTTGGCCAGGACAGGTATCGCCGAAAGTGCCAACGCAACTGACAAGAACAGCGCAAACATAAGTCTCGACGAGGTTTCGCCGACGAGATCGTCGGGGAAGACCCGGGCCACGGCAAGGCCGAATCCAAACGGGATGACGAATCCCATCGAACCGATCGAAACCGCCGCTCGGGCGTGAACCCTGATCAACGCCAGATCGGTCTCCATGCCGACAACGAGAATCAGGAGCATGATCCCGATCAACCCAACGACATCGAGGAGCTGAGACTGCGCTTGAGTCTGAGGCACGATCAAACGTCCGAAAGCTGGGAAGACCGTGGCCAAGAAGGCCGGACCCAGCAGAACCCCGGCAAGCAGCTCACCGACTATGACCGGTTGGCCTATGCGTCGCATGACCTCGCCAAGAAGACGGGCCGTCGCCAGTAGGACAGCTATCGAGAAGACGAGCTTGAGTAGATCATCGTGCGGGATACCTGAAAATGGCTCCACAGGCGCAACCTTCCTCATGGCCTACGGGGTTAGCTGCCGGGCTCGGGCTGGAAGGTGCCCTACCGGTTCGACACCGGATTCGCCCCGTTAGTCGGGTCCCCCGTCCCGTATTCATGTTCCGGGCTCGGCGTTCGGAAGAGTATGCCACGCCAACGAAAGCACCTTCACGAAAAGGCAGTGACCACCCCCCGCCGAACTCGCCGGTTGAGCCGATTCATTCTGTTCGTCAACCGCTCACTGCATCGATGATGGGCCAGCAAGCCGAACCGACGAATACATCGTTGGAGACCGAGCCGGGATCGTCCTCGACGCAGCGTCGTGCCATGTCTTCGGTGAGGGCGCCTGACTGCAGCAGCGGGCACCTTGGATGAAACCGACAGCCGGTCGGCATTCGAGTTAGATCGGGTATCTCCCCCACGAGGATCTGCTGCTCCATCCCTCGGGCTTCGGGCACTACCGACAGCAAGGCTTTCGTGTAGGGGTGTTGAGGATCGTCGAGGATCTGCTCGGTTGGACCCTTCTCCACGATCCGACCTAGATACATGACCGCCACACGGTCGGCGATGTTCCAGGCCAGCCCGAGATCATGGGTCACAGCCAGGATGGCAAGCCCCGTCTCGTCCACCAGATTGCGCATCAGAGCCAGAATCTCGCCTCTGATCGATGCGTCCAGGCTCGCCACTGGCTCGTCGGCGAGGAGCACTCTCGGCTGCATGACCATCGCCCCGGCGATCACCACACGCTGACGTTGGCCACCCGATATTTCGTGTGGATACAAGGGGAAGAAACGTTCCGGCGGTCGAAGCCCTGCCCGGGACAGCGCAGCCGTCACCATTTCGACTTCGTCACCGCCTTCGTCGCGTCGAATGCGCAGACCCTCGGCAACGATGTCGTAGACCGTCTGTCGGGGGTTCAGCGCCCCGGTGGGATCCTGAAACACCATTTGGATGGCCGGGTCATGGAACAGGGTCTGAACCTTGCCGTCGACCTTCACCGCCCCGGCGGTGGGCTTCTGCAATCCTTGGATCGCCCTGACCAGGGTGGTCTTTCCCGATCCGGACTCCCCCACCAAGGCGAGAACCTCGCCAGGCATGACCCGCAGGGAGGCACCGTCGACGGCCCTGGCGTTGCCGAAGTGGACGTGCAGATCCTCGACCTCGACGACAGGGCTCACACCAGGATGCATGCGGCCCTCCGGTTCTCCCCCGCTGGCCTGAGATCAGGCTCGGCGACAAGACACGCTTCGTGAGCAAGAGGGCAGCGGGGGGAGAACGAGCACCCTTCAGGAAGACTCCCGGGTGTCGGTGGATCGCCGCCGAGTCCGGAAGGCTTCATACGCGAGCTCAGGTCACCGATTGTGGGGAATGCGGCTGCCAAGCCACGTGTGTAAGGGTGAGAGGCGTCTTCGAAGACCTGCCAGGCCGGGCCCTCTTCAACGATCTTCCCCGCATACATCACAGCGAGACGCTGACATGCGTAAGTGAGAACCGAGAGGTCGTGAGTGATGAACATCAGCGTTAAGTCACGCTCATCCTTGAGCTCTTGGAGCAGTGAGAGAACCTGGGCCTGAACCATGAGGTCGAGAGCCGTTGTCGGCTCGTCGGCGATGAGGAGCAGCGGGTCACACGCCAATGCCATTGCAATCAAGACCCGCTGACGCTGTCCTCCGGACAACTGATGCGGATAGGAATCGGCGAGTGCCCGGGTGAGACCGACCCGACCAAGGAGGGACTCGGTCCGTGCCCTCGCCTCTTTGTCCGTCTTCGCTGTCTTGTGCACAGACATCGGCTCGGCGATCTGGTCGCCGACCGTTTGTACCGGGTTGAGTGCGTGGAGAGCACCTTGGAAGATGATGGCACCGGCCGTCCAACGCACTGCGCGAAGCCCTCCCGGGTTGAGCGCGAGCACGTCCTTTCCGTCGAGCTGAATCGACCCTTGGACATCGGTGCCTTCCGGAAGCAGACGGAGCAGGGCGCCGGCCAGTGTCGACTTGCCACATCCTGACTCGCCAGCGAGTCCCAGCGAGCCGCCTTTTTCGAGATCAAAACTCACGTCACGCACAGCCGGAACCGGACCGCTGCTGGTGTGATAGGTCACACTCAGGTCACGAACGCTGAGAAGGCTCTCTGTCATCGTTCTCTGCTCAATCGAGGGTTGGCGATCTCCTCGAGAGTCCTTCCGATGAGGGTGAAAGCCAACACGACAGCGAGAATTCCGATGCCCGCGGGAAGGAAATACCACCAAGCGTTTCGGGTCATCGCTCCGTTTGCAAAGGCCTCTTCCAGGGTCTTGCCCCACGACGGAGATGACGGGTCACCCAGGCCAAGGAATGCGAGCGTGGTCTCGGTGAGGATCGAAATCGGGACAGCCAAAGTGGCATTGGCCAAGATGAGCCCACTCACGTTGGGAAGAATGTGATGACCGACGATGTGGCTTCCCTTTGCCCCGAGTGACCGTGCACGGTCGACGAAGAGGCGCTGTTTGACGGTCAAGACCTGGGCACGGACCAGCCGGGCCGTCGAGGGCCACGATGTCACACCTATCACAAAGATGATGTTCCAAACTGAGCGCCCCAGTATCGAAGCTAGAACGATGGCGAGCGGGAGGAAGGGGATCACGAGGAACCACTCGGTGATTCTCATCAAGAAGCTGTCAACACGGCCACCGACGAATCCGGAAATGATCCCTACGACCGAGCCGATCGAGATCGTCAGCACCGTTGCAGCAAGGCCCACGAAAAGACTCACCCTGGAGCCCCAGACGAATTGAGCCCAAACTGAGCGGCGGATGTAGTCAGTCCCGAGCGGTAGGAATTCCCCAGGTGGCGCCCACTGCGGATTGCCCTGAGCCCTCGCATACACCGGGTTCAACTCTTGGACGTTGGCCAGCAGTGGCGCGGCCAGCGCCATCAGGATGAAGATCGCAAGAATCGCCAGCCCGATGAGGCCCTGACGGGAGGTTCGGAACTGACTCCACACCCGCCCGGCCGTCGCTCGGCGCCGTTTCATGGCAAGACTCGCCATCAGCCCTCCACCCTGGGGTCTAGGTAGGCGTAGGTCACGTCAGCCACCAGATTGAAGAAGATCACCGCCGAGCTGAACACCAGGAAGAGACCCTGAAGCATCGGCAGATCGGGACCGCGAATGGCATCAGCGGTCAACTTCCCCAGGCCCGGCCATGAGAACACCGCTTCGACGGCTATCGCCCCCGACAACACAAAGCCGAAGTTGATGGCGGTCAGCGTGACCACGGGAAGCAGCGCGTTTGGGACCGCGTGGCGTCGTCTGACCACTTTGTCCC
>JBAVIK010000247.1:0-2702 GCA_049686815.1 Acidimicrobiia bacterium
GTATCGCAGGTCCTTGTGTGTATGGGTATGTGCTCCAATGGTGAGAAGCTTGGACGAATCCATCTCGGCAATGTCGGACCAGGCCAAGGAGGAACCGTCGGTGGAACCTGAGGATCGGGTGGCGGCCTCCACCTGTTGGGTTGCGATATAGAGGGTGAACGGCATCTCACGTTCGAGTAACAAAGGATACGCCACCGTCCTCGTATCTCGATACCCGTCATCAAACGTCAGAACGACCAAACGATCAGAGTCGGAGTCATGCCATCGGCTTATCGCAGTTGCCAGATCGACTACCTCGTACCGAGTCTGCAGCCAGGAAAGTTGACGCCTGAAATTGGCGACCGTGACCTCCATCTGTTGTCCTGTTGTGAGGCCAACCCGGTGGTAGATAAGAACTCGGGGGCCTTTCGGTGATGGAACGAGCAGGTCCCCTGCCGCGAATATCGTTTTGGAAACAGCTCGGACGAAGCCCAACGTCGTTCTCAGGCAGAAGCGAGGACGCTTGCCATTTCGTCGTCACTGAGGACTTTGAATGGAAGCAGCCCTGCTCTTTGGATCGGAGCGAGATTGGCCCTTGTCCCCTTCGACCAGTCTGGCTTCCAGAGCGAGGTTGCACCCTTTCCCTTGATGGTCTCACCCGACATCAAGCTCACGACTGCCCTCTCAAACTGACGCACATCATGAATCTGACCTTCAAACACATCGGCCTGTTCAAAGTCTCCCCGGGTGATCATCGAGCGTCGAAAACGTTCGAGGTCGTCGACTTCGCGCGAAACCACATCTGAGACAATCCTTTCCAAACCTGCGATCTCCATCCGACGCGCTGCTATCAGGATTGCAATCGTGCCCTCGGGGCTCCTGATGTGCCAAACAGCCGGCTCGCCGCCCATCCGATCCAGGTGGCGAGCGAAGAACTCCTCTTCGAGCCAGGAGTCGATTCGACGGGGTGCACCATGTCCCAACGCGCGTTCCATGGCGTCAATCAAATCGACCGCGGTTCGGGCGTCCACATCAGCTTCGATCTCGTGACTGATCCACGCGGCCGGAGTTCTATAACCTGCAAGCTGCTTCAAGGAGATGAAACCGTCGTTCTCGACGGCCTCGATCAACTCGTCAGACAATCCTCCAAGACCGAATCGAGCGGTGACCATGTCCTCAGTCTGCGAAATGAGATATTCCGAAACACTCTCGTAGGCCTGGGCAGGCGATGCCTCGTTGATTGCGGCCAACAGCGCAAGGCCGAACCCAGAATCGCGAAGCTTTCTCCCTCCACTGGCACCGATGTGATCGGCGAGGTCGTCCAATGAGCCGTGTTGAACCACAGCTGACCGTCTCTGCTCTGGGATCGGGTAGTTGTGGAGGCGGGCAATCGGTGATTGTTGGGGTTGTGGCGCTGCCGAAGTGGCTACTGGAGGCTCCGGGGTTTGCACCTTTGCGGGTCTAACAGCAGAGAAGATCCTGTCTTCCTTGTTGACGAAGACTGCGCCCAGCATCCCGATTCGGAGTCGATTCAGATCGTTCAGAATCACATCAACCTCTGGAGTGGTGACGGTCCCAGGAGTGAGTACGAGAACGCCGTATCCAAGTCGCTGAAGGGCGACCTGAGCCGACGGGCTTGCGACGTCATCGACGACCACCACGACAATGTCATACTCGGACTGCGCCCTCGACACGAGCTCGCGGAATTGCCGACCGGCCAGAGCATCGGCCGGTGAAGATGGGGCTGGTCCCGATGGGATAACAGAAAGACCCGACCTCACCAAAAATGCGCCTTCGACAGTGTGATTGACTTGTGCAGCGAACTCTGGAGCGCCGGGGTTCAATTCAAGTACATGAGCCACTGATGCCCCGCCCACTTTGTACTGACCCATAGGTGAGCGTGAGCCGAAATTCGCATCGACTAGGAGCACCGACGTACCCGCACTCGCCAGGGAACTTGCCAAGTCTGCCGCCAGCGCCTGGACGACCTCCGATTGCACGTTGTGGGCAGTGAGCGCAATCGTCCCGCCTCCCGGAGACACCTGAGCCTCGACCGACGATCGAAGCGCCTGTATCGCCGACTTTCTAGGTCCGGCTTCGGCGGTGTCGTACCAGTTTTCGGCGGTATTGGCCCCTATCTTCCGAGAGGGCACCTCGCCGAGCAAGGGAAGGTCAATGTCCTCGGCAAGCCAAACCGTCTTGCGTGTCCTCGTGATGAAGATGATCGCCAACAACGCGACAAGCAGGCCGCCCAACAAGCCGATCGATGCGCTGATCACTGGATCAAGCGGTTCTGGGGTCAGTTCCATCACAACCACAGGCTCCACCCCGCCCGATCCCGTCACGCCGAGCTTGCGCAAATACAAACGCTGATATTCGCTCGAGAGCGATTCCAGGCGAGCTTGAAGGGCAGCGAGTAACAATTCGTCCTCGACCGATAGCGCCGGGGGTTCGATCGGATCCAATGCGGCGATCTCGCCACGCAGTCGCGTCAGCTGGCTGTTCAAATTGGCGCGTTCGATCGCGATCGCAGCGCGGGTTTCCGGATCAGCCCCTGCCTCGAGAACCACCAGTTCGATCAACCGGGCGTTGATGGAATCAATCTGTGCGTTCAACAACGCAAGATCTTCGATCAGTTGCTCCTGATCGGCGGAAGGCGTCGGCATCAGTTCTGCGATCTCTCGTTCGATCTGATTGGTCTCAGCAACGATCCCGGCCAGGAG
>JBAVIK010000248.1:0-2331 GCA_049686815.1 Acidimicrobiia bacterium
GGAACGAATTGCCCCAATTGCAGAGTGGGCTGAACTGACCGAGTTTCTCGATGCACCCCTGCGCAGCTACTCAACGGGAATGTACAGCCGGATCGGCTTCGCCGTCGCAACGGACGTGAAGCCTGAAATTCTGCTCGTCGACGAGATCCTTTCGGTCGGCGACGAGCGATTTCGGAGGAAGTCCAAGGAACGCATCGAGGAGTTGATGGACGGCGGCACAACAGTCGTGATTGTGTCTCACTCATTGACCACGGTGCGAGCAATGTCGCACCGGGTGCTGTGGCTGGATCATGGCCGAATCAAGCTGATCGGGGAGGCCAACGAGGTTGTTGAGGCGTACGAGGCTTCCGTTTGAGTAGCCAGGTGTCGGCTAGAGATCGGATCAGGTCGGCGTACCAGCGAGGCGGCATCTCGGGTGTGGCCGCCACAATGTTCGGGTACCTGAAATGGAGGCTCGCCGGCTCACCGCAGACGTTTGAAATTCACGATCAGGGACGGGCCGAGGCGGCAGCGATCGTCGCCCTGATGAGGGAGTGGTACTACCAGAACGCCCCGATTGGCGAGCCACTGATATCCATCGTCCTTCCCACTCGGGATCGGCTGGATCAACTGGGCCGCGCCATAGGGTCGGTCAAGGCACAGACATATTCGAATTGGGAATTAGTCGTGGTCAACGATGGTTCAGCGGCGGTCCCCACCAAACTCGTCGGTGATTCGCGTGTGAGCGTGCACATGAGCTCGCAGAGGGGAGTCGCCGGTGCTCGCAACATCGGCCTTGACCGATCTAGTGGCGAGATTGTCACCTTCCTCGACGACGACAACACGATGGATCCGCTATGGCTGAGCTCCATCGCTCTCACGTTTGAGGAGAACCCGCAAAGTCAGGTCATGGTTGGGGCACAGCTCGTCATCCCCGACCCCGGATCATCGGTGTCTCCGAGGGTCCGGTTTCCGCTCTCCTTTGATTGGGAGCGGCTGATCGAGGCCAACTACGTCGACATGGCAATGCTTGCCCACCGATTGCCGTCCCCCACGAGATTTGATGAGGAACTGCCGGCCTTCGTCGATTGGGACTATGTCGTCAATCTCACTGTCAGCGAAACACCCGTCCTCGCACCGGCATTGTGTGGGGTATATCTCACCGGTGCCGCCCACCGCATCAGCTACCAGGATCGATCAAAGCTTCGGGACAGCCTGCGAGAGCGGTTCCACACGATATCGGCGGGGCGCTCGAGGCTCGAAGCCTCCCTAGGGTCCCACGACGGCCCAGCGCTGGTCAGCTTGGTGGGTCGGCTAGCTCGCCATCTCCAGCGCAGTCCGACCGTCCTTTTCTTGGGTGTCTCACAAGATCTACTCGAGATATCGGAGGCGCTCGCCAGCCAAACCCAGGCAGACGTGAAGACGTCAGTTGACGGCAAGGATGCTCCCGATACTGGGTTTGACCTGGTGGTGACCGATACCCCGCTCGAGGATACGGTGGTTCGCCTGGTCGCCAGCGATGGCCTCCTGATCGGGCTCAACGCCTCCTCCACACAATACGAGCTGATCACTCTCACCACCTCGCGACGTATTGGCGACAGCTTGTGGGTCGGCGCCCGAGAAGCATCGGTGCTGGAGAACCTCTTCGAAGGCGCCACGCTGGTCAAACTGACCGGGGCACCCGATGATTAGAACCCCCCTTGAACCAAAGCTCATCTATCCAGATCTTCTCGAAGACGCTCGCGGCCACTTTGCCGAGGTCTACAACAAACGCGAGTTCGATCGATTGGTTGGTCACGAATTCACATTCGTCCAAGACAATCAGTCGAGGTCCCGAAAAGGGGTTCTCCGAGGTCTCCACTATCAGCTAGAGCCCCATGCCCAGGGCAAGCTCATCCGGGTGACCCACGGCGAGATCTTCGACGTCGCAGTGGATATCCGCCGTTCCAGTCCATCGTTCGGCTCATGGGTCGGTCACCACTTGAGCAACGAAAACCAGGCACATCTCTGGGTGCCGCCTGGATTCGCTCACGGATTCCTGGTGTTGTCAGAGGTCGCCGACGTCATCTACAAGGTCACGAAGTACCACTCGGCGCCTGATGCCAGAACGATTCACTGGGCCGACCCAGCAATAGGTGTGGTCTGGCCCCTCGACGGCAAGGTCCCGATCACCTCGGATCGAGATCACAGTGCACCTAGCCTCGAAGAGACAGAAGTCTTCAATTAGGTAACCGTGGCTGACAAATTCCTGATCACCGGTGGCGCCGGTTTCATCGGTTCGAACTTCATCCGCTTCCTCCTGGAAAAAGACGCGACGTCCCAGGTCACCAATTTGGACTCGCTCACCTACGC
>JBAVIK010000249.1:0-1922 GCA_049686815.1 Acidimicrobiia bacterium
GTCTCGGGTCGGGGCCACGCCATCGAATGATGGTCCAAACAACGGATGCGACTTCGATGCTTGTGCAGACTCTCAGACGCGGTGATCCGATTCCCTACCTCGAACAAGTTCTCCTCGAGAGGGCGAGGGCCGGGCTTCCTCCTTCGGTCGACCTGATCGCCGTAGAGCTGCGCGGAGAGATCCCGCAACATGCTGCGCAGGAACTGGCAGCCATTGTGGGCGTCAACTTGACCGGACCGCTTGAAATCGAAGACGGAAAGCGATGGCTATTGGGTGGGCGACTCGACAAAGCCCGCGCCGAGCTGCGAACCCTGGTTGCCAGGTGGAGGGACGCGGGGGCAACAGTCAGGATCGACGCCGATCCGATCGACATCTGATGCTGCACTAGCCTGCCCCACCTCGAACCCCGAGACCTGACTATGGCGATATATCCGATACGCACCTTTGGTGATCCTGTGCTTCGCATGGAGACCAAACCGGTCGTGGAGATTGACGAGACGGTGCGGACTCTCGTCCACGACATGATCGAAACCATGTACGACGCGCCCGGAGTTGGCCTGGCAGCCAACCAAATAGGAGTTTCGCGTCGCGTCGCGGTGTTCGACGCACACGATGACCTCGGTCCCCGAGTGATGATCAACCCGCGTGTGGTGGACACGAGCGGGGACTGGGAGTACGACGAAGGTTGCCTCTCCGTTCCCAACAGATACTGGGAGATAACCCGACCGGCTTGGGCCAGGGTCTCGGCTTTGGATCTCGACGGCAACGAGGTCGAATATGCAGGTGATGGCGTGTTGGGACGGGTCTTGCAGCATGAAACAGATCATCTGGACGGTCGTCTCCTCCTCGATTGTCTTCCCAAACGTGTGAGAAAGAAGGCACTCAAGGAAATACGGGAGGAAGTCTTGGGCCTCGGATGACCCGATTGGCATTCCTGGGTACGCCTGAAGCGGCAGTGCCTTCATTGACCCGTCTGAGCGGAATGGCCGAAGTGGCCCTGGTGGTGACACGACCCGATAGACCACGGGGCCGCTCCGCCAAGCCGCAACCCCCACCGGTCAAAGAAGCGGGCGAGGCATTGGGTCTCGAGGTGGCGCAACCATCGAACGAAGAGGAACTGGCCGGAGTCTTGGCTGGATGCGGACCACTAGACGTGTGCGTCGTCGTAGCGTTCGGGCGAATCCTCAAGCCGGCGGTGCTGGCGTTGCCCGCATTCGGAATGCTCAATGTTCATTTCTCGCTGCTTCCCCGATGGAGGGGGGCAGCACCAGTCGAGCGAGCGCTGATGACGGGTGACACCATGACGGGTGTGACCATCATCAAATTGAATGAAGGTCTCGACACGGGCCCGGTCCTGACCGCCCAAGCAGTCGACATCCACCCAACAGAAGACGCCGGATCATTGACCCACCGCTTGGCCGAGCTTGGGTCGAGACTACTGACCGCAACACTCGACGACTATTTGAAAGGCCATCTCTTGCCCGTCGACCAGGTGGAGGAGGGAGCCACCTACGCCGACAAGATCACCGCAGACGATCGTCTCCTCGACACCAAATCGACGGCATCCGAGCTGATCAACACGGTGCGTGCCCTCGCGCCCTCTCCCGGGGCACGAATGATCTTCGACGGAGAAATGCACAAAGTTCTCGGCGCAGCGCGTCATTTCGGTACTCCACCACCCGGCAAATGGGAAGTCATCGATGGTGTCCCTGTCATCTCCTGTCGGGGAGAAGGGGTGGAGATCACTCGAATCCAGTCCCCGGGGCGAACTGTCCAGGCGGGTGATGCTTGGGTTAGGGGCCGCCACCGCCACGGTGGTACCGCGGGATGATCTGGTCAGTGTCACATTCTGACTATTGACCGGTCATACAATCGGGGCAGATGTCGGACATCAAGATCGCCCCCTCCCTGCTCGCGGCAGA
>JBAVIK010000250.1:0-2251 GCA_049686815.1 Acidimicrobiia bacterium
CCTCTAGCCCCAGGAACATCATCACGAGGTTGTTTGAAGCGACCATGATCGAGAATCCGGCCGTCGCCAGAAGGATCAGGGCCAGACCCTCGGCACCGCGGCGACCCAGGCTCTCGATGAAACGCCAGCCCGCCAGCAATCCAAGCGTCATCATCAGCAACAAGGCGAGACGACTGAACACGGCAAACCCGTCCATCACGACCATCCCTGAGAACGCAACCAAATCGTCGAAGGCTCCGAAACTGAGGGCATCCTCGGCCTGAGCCCACTGAATCAGGGTGAATCCAAAGGAGAGGAAAACAGTCGTCGCCACAACCAATGCCGGCACGCTCGAGCGCGGCCTCCACTGAACTTCAACCAGGAGGACGGCCGCGGCGCCCAGTGCGAGGATCAGCTCAGGGAGTATTGCAATCCACTGAATCTCTGGGGTCACCATCAATCGTCATCCCCAGCGACAAAGACATCCCCGAGACGTCCCGGAGGTGGCACCTCATAAACGGTGGTCGCCTCGATGCGATCGAGTACCTCTTCTGTCGACGGAGTGATCTTCTCGAGGAGGACCCGCGGGTAGAGCCCGATTATCAAGATCAGCACGGCCAGAGGTACCAGCAACGAGATCTCACGAATCGACAGATCAGACAGAGCTTTGTTGGCTTCGTTGTCCGGAATCCCGGTGAATACACGTTCGTATGCCCAGAGCATGTAGATGGCTGCCAAAACAACACCAGAAGCAGCGATGACCGCAAGTACGGGAAGCGTCGTGTAGCTGCCGATGAGAACGAGAAACTCACCGACAAACCCGTTCAAGCCGGGGAGCCCGATCGAGGCGAAAGCCATGAACAGGAAGAACCCCGCGTAGATGGGCATCACCTTCTGTAGCCCGCCGAACTCAGAGATCTGTTTGGTATGTCGACGCTCATACAACATGCCGACCAGAAGGAACAGAGCTCCCGTCGTCAGACCATGGTTCACGTTTTGGATCACCGCACCCTGCAGACCGCCAGAAGTCAGTGCGAAGGTCCCAAGGACGATGAATCCGAGGTGACTCACCGAAGAATAGGCAACCAGCTTCTTGAGGTCGGGCTGCACTATCGCCACCACAGCGCCGTAGACAATTCCAACGACGGCCACCGTCCCCATGATCCAAACCGCGTCCACCGACGCCTCGGGAAAGAGACCCAGGTTGTAGCGAATCAGACCGTAGGTGCCCAGCTTCAGCATCACACCGGCAAGCAACACCGACCCGGCGGTTGGCGCTTCAGTATGTGCGTCGGGTAGCCAGGTATGCAGGGGAAACAAAGGGACTTTGATCGCAAATGCGATCGCAAACGCGGCAAACAGCCATCGCTGAGTCGTCGTGGGGAGATCCACGTCCATCAGATCGGAAAGAGCAAACGAAACCGTGCCGAACTGATCGCGGTAGAGCAACGCAAGAGCGATGATCCCGGCGAGCATCAGCGCTGAGCCAAACGCGGTGTAAAGGAAGAACTTGAAGGCCGCGTACTTGCGCCGATCGCTGCCCCAGATGCCGATGATGAAGTACATCGGGACGAGAATCGCCTCGAAGAACACGAAGAAGAGAAACAGGTCTTGGGCCACGAAGACTCCGATCATCCCGGCCTCGAGGAGAAGGGTGTAGGCACCGAACTCCTTGCGTCTCTCCTTGATGCCGGTTGACGCACCCAATGCGATAGGCACCAGCAGCGCAGTGAGGACCACCATCGGCATCGAGATCCCGTCCACTCCCAGACTCCAACTGATCCCCCACGGTTGGTACCAGATCACATTCTCGGTGAATTGATAACCGGATACCGGCTCGAAGGCGTAGAACAGATAGCCGGCCAAGCCAAGCGGGAGTATCGAGAGCGCGATAGCGAGCGGGAGGACGATTTCGTTTCGTCGCTTCGGGACGAGAGCAAGTACCACGGCCCCAATGACCGGCAAAAGGATCAACCAGGTCAGCATGGCCAACCCCCCTCGCTTTGCACGTCGCAACGGTCCCGCCGCTCGCTGAGAGCCGACCGACGCGAAGAGCGGATAAGGGAGCCAATCTGCTCGAGAGACATCATGCCCCCCGCACCACGAGCCACGCCAGAATCAGGACTGTCCCTGCTAGAAACACTGCCGCGTAATTGCGAACAAAGCCGGTCTGAAGCGGTCTCGCCCACTCTCCCATGCCTCGGAACAGACGGCCCACACCATTCACAGCGCCGTCGATCACCGGAATATCGAATGAGAAGGCAGCGAGCTC
>JBAVIK010000251.1:0-4115 GCA_049686815.1 Acidimicrobiia bacterium
ATGGTGAGCCTCTCCCATTTGAACATGGCTTTCCCGCCCGGCTGGTGGTCGCCGGGCTCTACGGCTATGTCTCCGCGACGAAGTGGCTTTCGGAGATCGAACTCACTGGTTGGGATGACTTCGATGCCTACTGGGTGCCCCGGGGCTGGTCAAAGGAAGCACCGATCAAGACTCAAAGTCGCATCGACACCCCACAGACGGCTGAGCAAATTCTCGCCCAACCACGTACAGTGGCAGGGGTTGCCTGGGCTCCTACGCGAGGGATTTCAAAGGTTGAAGTGCAGTTGGGTGAAGGCCAACCTTGGCAAGAGGCGGCCCTTTCCGAGCCTCTCTCCGTCAATAGTTGGGTCCAGTGGCAGATCGAATGGTCAAACCCACCGGTCGGCCGTCAGGTGATCCGCTGCCGGGCCACCGACGGAGACGGCGTTCTTCAGGACGAAGCGGTCCTTCCTCCCGCACCGAACGGTGCAACCGGCTGGCATACCCAGCCTGTCCTTGTCGTGGAGGCTTAGGAAGTCGATTTCTCTCAGTCTGCGGCGTCGATAGCAGCGATCGCCCAGGCCAGACCGGTCTCACGGTCCGCGATCGCGATTCGGAGCTGCCAGCCCGTTCCCGGCGATCCGTCGTCGAACCAGACGCAGTGGAGTCGGTCGATCGCCTCGCCGACATCTGATGGCGTCGGCGGCCACTCCAGGTCACAGATGGAGGCCAGTACCCACCAGGTTCCGTATCTCCCGGCGGCGGCCCCCCTTCTCCGACCGTGAGCTCCCCCGGACCCGCCGGCCCAGGCCATCCAAACCATCGCTTCTTGAACGGCTAGTGGTGCCACCCGAGCCGTGCTCAGGCCCAATGCTGCTATGGCGCCGAGGGTGTCGCCTTCGATCGTGACCGTCTCACATTGACCATTCGACTCTGTCGACCAGGGGAGCACCAGGTCGGCCAGGGCGCCCTCCGACTCGAAGTCGTCCACCCGTGATGCCGCTCGTGGGAGGGACGTTTCGGTTCCTGAGGGCGGCAGTGGCGATGGCGCTTCGACCTTGTCCGACTTGTAGGTGGCTACCGGGTAAGCGGGTTCCCAATCCATGATCTTGGATGGAAGATCGGCGATCGGCTCCGACACTGAATCACCCCTGACCACCCGTTCCGCAGCGAATGTCTGACGTTCCGGCCCATTTTCGAGGTGGGCCTCCATTTCGATCCAGCTCTTTGTCGACGCAGCCACCTCAGGAAGTGGGCCGAGAGCAAACCGGGCGGCCCCTTCGGTGACGATAGGCCCGGCGTACTGTGCTGGAGCTTCGAGTGCCAGGCGATATCTGACGTGCTCATCCACTCCCCAGAGTTGTTTGCCTCGGGTCTGTGCTTCTTGGCATCGCGCCCTCAGCTCGATCAGCGATTCCCATTCGGAACTCTTGCAATAGCCGTCGATCACTCGGAGAAGCTCGTCGGTGTCGGAAGCCTCGATTGCGTCGGTAGCTCGTTGGGTGATCAAGGGGATTCACCTGTGACGACCGGCATGTCGAGCCTCGACCATTCCGAGAAGGAGCCGACGTACACGTCCGGCATCTCGAGTCCTGCGATCAACATGGCCAGAGCGTTGTGACACGCATTGACCCCGCTGCCACAGGAGACGGCGACCCTCTCCTTGACGAGGGGTCTGAAGCGATCCGCGAGTGCGTCGGAGCCGAGAAATCGTCCTGATTCATCGAGATTCCCGCTGGTGGGCATGTTGATCGCTCCTGGAATGTGACCGGCCTTCGGGTCGACAGGCTCAAAGTCGCCGCGATACCGGGCAGCAGCTCTGGCGTCGACAATCACATGACTCCAAAGGTCCTGGTGATCGACCACCCCCATGAATCTGGCCGGGGTGGGGTATGTCCTTGGCGGGCGGTCTATCTCTGCGGTTTCGACGGCGCCGCCACTTGCAACCCAACTCTGGTAGCCGCCATCGAGGACCTTCACCGCGTTGTGCCCGATCGATCTGAGCATCCACCAGAGTCGCGCCGAGACGGTGTTGGCCATGTCGTCGTAGACCACCACTTCGTCGTCGCTGCCAATACCCAGACTCCCGAGCGTCGCCGCGAAGTCGTGTGTGGACGGGAGTGGGTGTCTTCCTGCTGGCCCAGGTGGAGCTGCAAGGTCGGTATCGAGGTCGACAAACACCGCGCCGGGCACGTGGCCCCGCAGATACGTCTCGTGGCCGTGCTCGGGATCGGCCAGGGACCATCTGATGTCGCAGACAACAACCTCGTCGAGACGGCCGGCCAATTCAGCAGGCGAGATGAGCGGTGTCACGGTGCCATTTCAGCAGACCGACCGCACATTCGTTAGTTCTAGAACATTTGCTATGATTCAGCCGATGTTCATCAGACTGGACCCAAGGTCTGAGAAGCCGATCTACCGCCAAATAGCCGAATCGATTGCCTCGTCGATACGAGATGGCACACTCGACGCCGGTGATCGCCTCCCTTCTGCGAGAAGCCTCGCAGGCACGCTCGATGTCAACATGCACACTGTCCTCCATGCCTATTCCGAGCTCCAGGATTGGGGGCTTGTCGTGATGCGTCGAGGTCGGAGCGGGGTTGTCGTGGCTCCGACGGCCAGTCTCACCGATCTCATGCGACGTCTGGTCGGAGAGGCTCGTCGTCAGAAGCTCGAAAAGCGCGAACTGGCTGAGATGCTCGAGGAGATTTGGCGTTGAAGCCTTGGACTCGATTGTTGCTTTGGGCCGGATTGATGCTTGGGCTGTCCCTTGTCCCACTGTTGGTGGGCTGGCCGAATCTCCCTGATGCCGTCGCAGTCCATTGGGGGATAGCTGGGACACCCGACGGGGCCTGGTCGAAAACGGCCACTCTTCTCCTGCCGTTCTTGATGATCGCCATCGGCCTGTTCACCACGTCGCTCTTTAGGATCGATGGCAAACCAACGGCCGAAGCGTTCGCGATGATCGGTTTGATGGGTGGTGTGTCCGTCACGCTGATGACCATCCTCGTCACGTTGAACTGGGGAGTGGCCAGTTGGGAACAGGCTGGTGCATTTGCCTGGTGGCAACTGGCTCTGGTGATCGCGGGTGCCGGTGTTGGCGCCCTACTCGGATATCGGATCGGAGTGAGGTGGTATCCGCCGCCCGCCGTTCCAGATGTGCCAATGGGACCGATCATCGAGGTTGCCGAAGGAGAGAAGGTCTCCTGGATCGGAACCTGTTCGGTGGTGTGGCCGATCTTGCTGGTCGGTGGTCTCGGCGTTGCCTTGATCTTCATGCCCGGATGGTGGAAGCTTCTCGCTGCGCTGTTCGTCGCCCTCGCCTTCATGTTTGCCCGGGTCTACGTGGTGGTCTCCGAGAAGGGGCTTCAGGTTCGACTCGGAGGAGGTGTGCCTGCGAAGCGGATCCCACTTGATGCGATCCGGAATGCCCAGGCGATCGATCTCGAGCCAGCCCAATGGGCAGGGTGGGGGTATCGGGTAGTCCCCGGTGGCTCAGCCCTGGTTCTACGCAGGGGTGACGCTATTCACGTGAACCTTGAGTCAGATCGAAAGTTTGCCGTCACAGTGGACGATGCAGCCTCGGGTGCTGCTTTGCTCAATGGTCTGGTCGCTCGTCGAGAACGTGGCTCCAGCTGAGCTCTCACTCCTCTTCATTGCTATCCCGATAGTGCCTGAGCTCGGAGCCGAGTTCGGTGATGGTTGATCCAACGGCCGATGCAAAGGATCCGACCGCCTCCTTTATCTGCTCCCGTAGGTCGGGGTCTCTCAAGGCAGTGGTCACCGACTCGGACACCTGGTCCCAGGCCGCGGCGAGAGTTCCGAATGCCTGTTTGATCTCCTCCTCTGAAGGCCCGGTCTCGTCGGCGACCTTCCGATAGGTCTCTCTGAGGCGCTTCCCGATACCACTGAAGTCTGTTGATACCGATTCCCACGGGTCGGCGTCTCGTTTGGCCTTAGGATCTTGGTCGTGCGTCTCCACCTTCTCGATGGTACTTACGAGTTGTTTCGTGCTCACTTCGGGCGCAAGGACACCGTTCTTGCTCCCGACGGCAACGACATCCGGGCAACTCTCGGCATCATGGAGTCGACGTTGGCACTACTTCGTGAGCCGGGGGGCACCCATCTCGGCGCCA
>JBAVIK010000252.1:0-6917 GCA_049686815.1 Acidimicrobiia bacterium
CTACAGCCCTGGGTCGCAGTTTTCCGTAGTAGCTGCGCGCACCGGTACCGTTCGGTGGACAACTGAATCTTGGAGAGGTGGCCGAGTGGTCGAAGGCGCTCGCCTGCTAAGCGAGTAAGGGGTTTTAAGCCTCTTCGAGGGTTCAAATCCCTCCCTCTCCGCAAGGTCCTTCCAGACTGGTCGAAGGGCCGGATTACATGAGGTCGACTTCGGGGCCCGGATCCTTCCCTGAAGCGACCAGCGCAAGCCTGGGTAGATAGTGTTGCCAACCCTGCTGGTGTAGCGCGCTTTCAGTTTCTGGGAGCTCCCTATGCGAGAGGATTATCAGGGTTCCGGTGGCTTCCTCGACCAGCTCTATTTCGACAGTGGTGGATCCCGGTGGGATCCCTGGCTGGTCGACCCAACCCCAGGTGAAGACAACTCTCCTGTCCTGCTCCAGTTCGACGAACTGCCCGCGAGCATTCATCCCTTTGCCGTTGATGATCGAGAATATTCCTCCGGCCCGGGCATCGATCGTGGCCGTGGGTCCTTGCCACAACGCCCACTTCGTCGAGTCGGTGAGATAGCGGTACACCGTTGCTGGGGGAGCGGCGACCCGCTGTTCGACGACTATCTCGGTCAACGCGACGCCTCTTCTCTCTCGATCACGTCGGCCAGGTCTCCGAGGGTTTGGCCCCACATGGTTTCAAGCACTTGTCTGTATGGCTCGAGGGAATCTCGATCGGCTCGATAGAGCCGCCGATTGCCATCTCTGCGCACGGATACCAAATGAGCCCCGCGGAGAACCGCGAGGTGCTGGGAGATGGCGCCGAATGTCACATCGAAATGAGCCGCTATGTCGCTGGCTGCCAACTCGTCATCCCAGATCACTCGGAGGATGTCCCGGCGTCGAGGCTCGGCGACGATCTGCAGGGTGTCCATCGACATCTATTTTAGTCTCGGTTGAAATGCGAGCGATTGCAAGATATAGTCACAACTAAAATAGCTTCGAGGAGGAAGTAGACATGGCGAAGTACATGATGGTCTATAGCGGTGAGGCCACCGACATGGCTGATATGTCCGAAGAGGAGGGTGCTGCGGTTCTCGCTAGATGGGGAGCGTGGATGGAGAAGGTGGGATCGGCACTAGATGACGTCGGCTCCCCTTTCGGGCCGGGCATTTCGATCGTCGACGACGGTTCGACGGGTGCGGTGGCCAAGCTGACCGGCTATTCGATCGTCGAAGCCGACAGCCTCGAGCATGCCACCGCTCTAGCCGAAGGTCACCCATACCTCAGCGAGGGAGCAGGCAACTACTCGATCGAACTGTTCGAGCTGATGCCGGTGCCCTTCTAAATCTCAGGCTCGCGAATTCGACGAGTGTCGCTGTCCCAAGGTGGGGGCAGGGTCTTTCGGCTCTATCTGAAGCGGGGGATTCCTCCCATCCTGGGTGATGAGGGTTGCTCGTCGGCGCCATTGCCTGCTTGGAGGGTGCAAACGGAACCCGTGTTTCGTCTCCAGGGAGGATTGGAATGGATGGGTTCTGGCACAAGGCTTGGCAATTCGCGCTTCTTTTTGCGGTTATTGCTCTCCTGGCGGCATCGGTCGTCGTGCAGGGTCAGAATGTCTCGGCCAATGACGTGAGGGCGATCGTTGCCGAGGAAGGTGTCGGAGGCAGCGGCAGTTCGGGATGGCCGGTCGATGTGAGTATCCGCCCCGAATTGATTCCGGTCGCTGAGTTGCAGCCGGCTCCTTCGGGTGAGGCGCACCTCGCCATCGCCCCCAATGTTCCACCGCCCATCGCGAGAAGCGACCAGCGAGTGTGGGATGTTGCGGTGGAGTCGATCGAGGGGGTTTGCCCACTCGATCCTGCAAACGGCATCACCACTGACATGTGGGGGTTTCGTATCGCCGGTGAGACCGATGTGACTTGTGGTTCGCCTGGACCATTCTTCCGTGGTCGTGTTGGTGACGTGGTGAACATCACTCTCACCAACCTTCCCGGCAACACCCATCCTCACAACATCGATTTTCATGCTGTCACCGGTCAGGGTGGTGGCGCGGCCGACCTGACCGTAAACCCTGGGGAGACGGCGACGATTCAGGTTCGCCTCCTCTATCCAGGCGCGTTCATGTATCACTGTGCGTTTGGGGACGTGCCGGTGCACATCGCCCACGGGATGTACGGGATGTTCGTTGTCGACCCCGAGACACCTCTTCCTGAAGTGGACCATGAATGGGGCATTGTTCAAAGTGAATGGTATGTGGGAGAGCCCAACGCCGATGGAGAGGCTCCTTTCGACGCCGACGCCCTTTTTGTCGAAGAACCTCGCTTTGTGACATTCAATGGGCGAACCGACGCTCTTACCGGTGACAATTCGTTGAAGATGAATGTCGGTGAGCGGGCACGTATCTATTTCGTCAACGAGGGTCTGAACCTCGACTCCAATTTCCATCCGATTGGTTCACATTGGGACCTGGTCTATCCCGAAGCGGCCACCCATCCGTCGAATCTGGCTATCCGGGGATCACAATCGACTTTGGTTGTCGCAGGTGGCGGTACGGTCGTCGAAATCGATGGTCTGGTCCCGTCCACGGTCATCCTGGTCGATCACGCTTTGGTGCGAACCTTCTACAAAGGTGCGATCGGTTTGCTGGTCATCGAGGGCGCGGCCGACCCCGAGCTATTCGCTGTCCCGGGAGCAGCACCACCTGCAACTGGTGGTGAAGGGGGCGAAAGCGACACTGTCGACGCCGGCAACGGCGAAGTTCTCTTCACCGCGACTTGTGCGACATGTCACGGTCAGGGGGGAATAGGAGTCGACGGTCTCGGGCCGACCTTCATCGGCAACGAGTTCGTCGCCGGTATGGATGACGCAGCGCTGATCGATTTCATCACTGTGGGTCGCCCAATCGACGATCCCGACAATCAGACCGGAGTCGCCATGCCTGCCAAGGGTGCCAATCCAGCTCTCAGCAGCGCAGACCTGGCCGACATCGTGGCCTACCTCCGGGAGATCAACTAACCGGTCAGAGGACTGACGGGAGTCCGCCTGGTTGGTGGGCTCCCATCCCGGCTAAGCGCGCGACGTCTTCCAATCGTCGACCGCCTCGGCGAGAAGTGGCAGTGGCATTGCTCCGTGGATCAACATCGTGTCGTGGAAGCCTTTGATGTCGAATCCGGCGCCCAGAGACCTCTCCGCTTCCTCCCTCAATCGAAGGATCTCGAGCTGGCCCATCTTGTATGAGAGCGCCTGACCGGCCATGCCTATGTAACGGTCGACTTCCTGCTCGATGGTCAGCAAGCCGATCGGAGTCCACCGTTGCAAATATTCGATGGCCTGTTGCCTACTCCATCCGAGAGCGTGAATTCCGGTATCGGTGACCAGCCGACCTGCCCGCCAGGCGTCAGCCGACACCATCCCCAACCGGTCGACGTCGGAGGAGTAGAGCCCCATCTCGTCGGCCAGACGCTCTGAATAAAGACCCCAGCCCTCGGTGTGGGCATACACGCGGGCGTATCTGCGTGGCAGGGGAATTCCTTCGATCTCCGATGCCAGAGATCGATCAAAGTGGTGACCGGGCACTGCTTCGTGGAAATGGATGGACTCGTACTCGAATCTGTCTCGCTTCTGAGGTTGGTAGGTGTTGAGGAAGTAGGTGCCGGGTCTCGATCCATCGATCGGCGGTTGCATGTAGTAGGCGGGAGGCATTGCCGGTGCCGTCGCTGGTGGGACCGCCACGACGTTGCAAGGAGTGTCCGGTCGGGCCCCGAACCAATTGTCGACCTCCAGCCAGGCTCGCTCGATGGTCTGTCGAGCGTGATCGAGCATTTCCTCTTCGGATTCGAATCGAAGCGTCGGGTCGGTGTGCAACCGGTGGAACACCTCGCTCATCGAGTTGAGCCCAAACGCGCGCTGACCGATCTCCGCCCACTCCGCTGCGTTCACCTGAGTCGCCCAGTGCTGGCCGATGTCGTGAATCCGCTGAGGGCTCTCCTCGAGTTGGGTGTACTCGTGGATGAGAGTCGAGTAGATCTCTTCCCCGTTGGTCATCCAGACCAGCCCACATTTCTCGTCCGGTCGCGCCGTGGGTGCGATGAGCTGTCTCAAACCGTCGCGATATTGCTCAAAGGCGGGGCGGATGGTGTGACGGACGAGATCGGTTGCTCGCTCGAGCCAGGTCGTCGAGCCGGGACCGTCGGGAAGGTCCAGGACGAGGAAAGGGTCGTCGTCCAAGTCCGAACCCAGATAGCCGTCGAGTTGGCTGAGAACCCGTGTGACTGAAGCCATGGCGGGTGTCATCCCACGGCTGGCGCTGGTGCTGTGGGCCTGCATTGCGTTGGCCAGATACTCTGGGATACGTCCGTATCGGCCGAGCAATGCATCGGCCTGTTCCATCGTTGCAACTGTGTTTTGCCGGCTATCGGAGATGAGGCGTATGTGGGGGCCCAAGTAGGGATCGATTGCGCTGACGAAGAACCGTTGTTCGATTTGGGTAGCCCAAACTCCGCTCTCGTGCTCGAGGAGGCCATATGAGATTCGGTCTTGGGTGCCCAGCGTCGAGGTGTCCGTCTCAGCGGCTGTCCGTTGGATCGTCCGGAACCGACTCGCCATCGAGTCGAGCCATTCGTCGTCGAATCGTCTCAGTTGATCATCAAAACCATGTTCGCCACGCACGGTGGCGACAGTTGGTGAGTACTCCGAGTACGTGTCCCAGCAGTCTCGGCCCAGCGTGTCCAAATCCATCGGCGCCACGCTACCCCCAACCTCACAGGACAAACCTCAGGTAGTAGCGCCTCGTAGGCGAGGCGATGGGAGTTTCCGGAGGAATCTCCAACCTGTTCGGTTCACCGAACAGGCGACCATATTTGATCGAAATCCGCTCATCTTCAGGTTCGGCCGGAAATGCGTGTTAAACAAACTTGACATCGTGCATGGACCTCTATACATTTGCTCGTGTCCAATATTCTTTACATCGGAGAAGCCCCATGTCATTTCAGGAGAAGAGCACCTGGACCATGCTGGTTCTGGTTGTCGGGGTGTACGGGTGGTACTTCTTCACGATCCTCGCCCAGGTCGGCACCGAGGACGTGACCGATATCGCCTATCGGGGGATGATGTTGGTCACCGTCATCGTCCTGGTGGTTCTCGCCGCGGCGATACATATCGTCCTGGCGGTCGCCTCACCAGACAGCGCGGACAAGAGTGATGAGCGGGACAAAGAGATCAACCGCTTCGGAGAGTACGTCGGTGGGTACGTCTTGGGCACGGGTGCGGTGATTGCGATGGGAATGGCGATGTTCGAAGTCGACTATTTCTGGATCGCCAATGTCATTCTTCTCAGTCTGGTGTTGTCCGAGATCACTTCGGCACTGACGAAGGTCGTTCTGTACCGCCGGGGGAGTCTGAGTTGGTGAGGCCAACCCGGATCACCAATCAGATTCGCAAACTTCGTTTCGAGTCTGACGAAATGACTCAGGCGGAGCTGGCCGGCGCCATCGGTGTGACCCGTCAGACGGTGATCGCCATCGAGCAAGGGAGGTATTCACCATCACTCGAGGTCGCCTTCAAGATGGCACGCGTCTTTCAAGTAGGTCTCGACGAAGTCTTTCAGTACCCGGATGGATGACCCGATAGGCCTCTCGATCGACTAAAACTGGGATTTCAGGAACCTGGGGTCGTTCCTGATCGTCCAAACGGTATCAACATGACACTCGCCTCAGCAGTCGTTCCGCTCGCCGCATACGCGATCGCGTTTCAAACCGTTCTATACCTTTCCCTTCCCACAAGACTCCGGACACTGGTCGCACCCGTCGTCACCGGGGTTATTGGTGCGGCCCTAACAATCGGCGCGGGCATCCTCTTTGGTTTCGAGACAATAGGTCTGGGCCCGATCGGCATGGTCCCCGCAATGGCCTGGGGTCTCGCCACGGTTTTGCTCGTATCTGCCATCGGTACCTTCATGATGTCTCGCCCCGACCTCCGGACTCAACTAGCCGACCCGCGTCTTGCCGAGCTTTCGCCGGCGAAGGCAGTCCTGCAGATCTTCGTGCGGATCCCGGTGTTCACGGCTCTCATCGAAGAGGCGTTCTTTCGCGGTGTCCTGCACGCGGCGCTGATGGCGATACTCCCGATCGAATCCGCGATCTGGATCGGTGCCGGCCTATTTGGGATTTGGCATGTCGGTCCCGGCCTCGATCAAGCTCGAGCCAACAACAAGTCGAAGCAAGCAGGGGCGTTGCACACGCTTGTCACCGTGGCGGTGACAACGATTGCGGGTGCGTTCCTCATATGGCTTCGCGTCGAGACCGGCTCGATCTGGGCCTCGGTTGCTGTCCACGCCGGGATGAATATGACACTGGCTGTCTTCGCCAGGCTCGCCGGTCGGACCAGCCCGGTCCCGGTCGCAGTCACGGTCTAGCAACCCAACCCACCCGTCGCTAACTTGGCTTCTTCTCGATACGGAGCTCCATGGTTTCATTTCTAGACATCGCAATCCGGGCCGCCGACTATCTGAATCCGATCACCAATGGTCCGGCCGCTCCGTTGAAGGCGAGTGCCGCTCTGGACGCATACGGTCCTTCGTTGATGCCACGTAGCTCGGTCCATCAAGGGCTGGCCGCGGGCCTGTCACTGTTGGCGGCTGAAAGCGTCGGCCGTGCTGTCGATTCGGTCGCAAGGAAGGCGGCTCCCGATTCATCACCGCTGGCATGGAGAGTTGGGGCACGAGCGGTGCTCGCCGCCGCCGGGGCCGCAGTTGGCCGGTTGGAGGAATCCGACGACGAGTCCACCCAGAAGGCCTCGATTCGGACCGCAGGAAGATTGGTCAGCGTCGGTGCGATAGGAGGGATCATCCATGAGGTGGGCAAGGACCTGGAAGACAAGTCACCGACCCCGATAGTCCCCATCATCACAGGCATTGGAGGGTTTGCTCTGG
>JBAVIK010000253.1:0-11116 GCA_049686815.1 Acidimicrobiia bacterium
CTCGGGGCGACGGCAACGTCGCCCCGAATTCGTTAGGTTGCCGCCGTGCCCAGCGCCACCTTCACCCACACGTCCACTGCAGCCGTCGCCCTCAGCGAGGTATGGGCCGCGCTGGACAAACCGGAGACATGGGAGGCAATCGGCGGCGTCGACCGGGTGGTGAATCCGACCATCGACGATCAGGGGCGACTCAGAGGATTCTCGTTCGATACTTTGATATCAGGTAAGGCATATCGCGGCCAAGCCAGCTCTGCAGGACGCAAAGAAGGCGAATCGATCGCTTGGCATGTTGAGAATTCCGAAGTCACAGGTCTGACAACAGTCGACCTGAAGCCGATGCCTGGCGGGACTTCCATCAAAGTCAGCCTCACGGTGGAGAGCAGGGGGTTCCTTGCCGGTGTCTTCTTCTCGGTGATCTCCAGCGCGATCGGAAATGGATTGCCGGCATCTGTGGATAATTTCGCGGCTGGATTCGAGAGAAGTGATGATCGAGGGAATGGATAGTGTGTTGAGGTGACACCCGACAACGTGTTCCTCTTCTCCGACATCGAGGGCAGCACCCGTCTCTGGGATGAGTTTCCGAAGGCCATGGAGATTGCCCTCGAAACCCATGACACCATCGTGCTTCGCGAGGTCGAGAACGCAGGTGGCGCCCTCGTCAAGACCACCGGCGATGGCGTAATGGCAGTGTTCGAAGCAGGTCGAAACGCTGTCGATGCCGGCAGAGCCATCCAACTGGCGGTCGATTCAGAAGAGTGGGGCGAGATTGGCGGACTCAGAATCCGAATGGGCCTCCACCAAGGCGACGCTCAAAAGCGAGAGGACGACTATTTCGGTCCGACGGTCAACCGAACCGCACGTCTCATGTCCGCCGGTCACGGCGGTCAGGTGCTGATGTCGGCAGAACTCGCCAGGCACCTTCCCGCCAGCGTCCAAATGAGGGACATGGGTATTCATCGGTTGAGGGATCTCGCTGAACCTGAACACATCTTTCAGCTGGTCATACCCGGTCTCGACCCGACATTTCCGCCGCTGGTCACACTCGACGTGACTCCAAACAACCTCCCCTCACAAACATCGTCCTTCCTCGGCCGTGACAACGAGTTGAAGCAGATAAGGGAACTTCTCGAATCGGGCGCCTCGAGACTGATCACTCTGCTCGGCCCGGGAGGGACCGGCAAAACACGTTTGGCGTTGCAAGCTGCCGCCGATCAAGTGGATCGCTTCCGCGACGGCGTCTTCTTCGTTGATCTGTCCACCGAATCCGAACTCGATGAAAGCCTGGTCAACGTAGCGCGTGCCGTCGGTATCGACTCAGCCTCCGATGAATCGGCACTCGACGCGTTGAAGAGGGGGCTCGACCAGAACGACACATTGCTCATCCTCGACAACCTCGAGCAAATCAACGGCATCGGTCTGGGGATCGACCAGTTGCTCAAGGCGACTCCGCGACTCGTCGTCCTGGGCACGAGCCGGGCGCCCCTCAGGGTGAGAAGCGAACAGCTATATCCCGTCGAGCCTCTGGGACTACCAGACTCCAGCGGAGGAACCGTGACGGCAACCGAGGTGCTTGCTTCGGAAGCGGCTCTGCTCTTCATCGAACGGGCATCTCAACAATCTCCGGGGTTTGCCCTAGACGACGTCAGCGCCCCGATCATCGCGTCGATATGCGTGCGTCTCGACGGGCTTCCGTTGGCTGTCGAACTGGCAGCAGCCAGACTTCGGATGTTCTCCCTGTCAGAACTGGACTCCCGGCTGAATACGAAACTCGATGTGCTGACCGGAGGGGCGCACGACCTACCCGAGCGCCAGAAGACCCTACGCAACACAATCGAGTGGAGCCACGACCTCCTCACTGACACCGAGAAGGCACTGCTGAGACTCCTATCGGTGTTCGCTGGATCAACTGTCGGCGACGTTGAGGAAGTCGCGGGTCGCACCGGTCTCGCCGGCGACGTATTCGGCGACCTCGCTTCCCTGGTGGACAAGAGCCTCGTGCGAAAACTCGAGTCCCGCTCAGGTGGATCGCGTTTCTCATTGCTCGAGACAATCAGGTCCTTCACCAGAGAGCTAGCAGTGGATGAGCCAGACGAGTTCCGCCGACTCGAATACGCCCATGCTTCCTACTTCGCAGATACGGCCGAAGCCCTGGCCAGAACGATCAATAGCGTCGACGCCGGTATCTCCATGGCCCGTATCGGCGAGGAGATCGAGAACCTGCAGGTTGCATGGAGGTTCTGGATGGAAGAGCAAGATTTGACGAGACTTCACCAGCTCCTGGATCCGATCTGGATCCTCTACGACTCAGAAGGCTGGTATCAGGGGGCAATGGGTCTCGCCGAGGACCTCCTCATGGTCCTCGCCGAACGGCCTGATTCGCCGGAGCGCACCGCGGAGCAAATCGCGGTGGAGACCAGCCTCGCCCGAGCGCGGCTTCTGGTGCGGGGGTATAACGAAACAGCCGAAATGGAGTTCCTCCAGGCTTTGAAGCACGCCGAGGAATCCGGCTCTGTGGTCGAGCTATTCCCGGTGATCAGGAGTCTTGCGACCTTCTACGCGCTCCGCGGTGATATGGAGAAGACCCTCGAAATGGGCAGCAAGCTCATGGCAATGGCCGAGGCCAGCGATGACCCTGCCCTGAGCGTGGACGCCAACCTCGTTGCCGGCGTAGGGGCGGCGTTCACGACTCAATTCGACCTAGCGATTTCACATCTCGACGCAGCCATCGCGGCGTTTGACCCTTCCGAGATGCGGAGCGCACGGTTTCGTCTGGGCCCACATTCGGGAATCATCTCTCTGACTACCTCAGCCCTTCTGAGCTGGATGGGCGGAAATATGGAGATGGCTATCGCCCGGGCCGATCAAGCCTTGACCGACTCCGAAGAACTGGGGCACAGCTACTCCAGGGCATATGCCCTGTACCACGTCGCATATTTGGGCCTGTTTCGTCAAGACTTGACCACTGTCGTGCAATGCGCCCACGACCTTCTGGCCATTGCCAATCGGTACGATTATCAGATCTGGCGTGCACTTGCCATCGTTTTGCTTGGTGTCGTCAAGGCCATGGGAGGTGACCCACAGGGTGGGAAAGCAGAGGTCGATCGAGGCATGGAACTCTATGCTCGCCTACCCACGCCACCTGTGTTCTGGGGAGCCCTCCTCCAGCTGAGGGCTGAGATCGCGGCACTCGCCGGAGATATGGATGGCGCCCTGGAGATGGCGACGACAGCAGTGAGCCTCAACATCGATCCGGATTCGGGAATGGCCCCCGAAATGCTGGTGACGCAGGGAGATCTGCTCCTCAGTTCTGACCGTGACAAGGCGGCGGCCTCCTTCGAGAAGGCGATGCTGATCGCTCGTTCCTACGGATTCCGACTCACGGAGCTACGAGCTCTCACCAGGTTGACCCGACTTGATCGAGAAGAGTGGCATGGCGTGTTGTCCAAGGTCTATGACGATTTCACCGAAGGATTCGAATACCAGGACCTGATTCAGGCTCGGGAGACGCTCGACGCGTAGATAAGCGGATTTCGACCGTATATGACCGCTACTACCTGAGGTTTGCGGTTTTAGTGGGTTTAGGCGGGGTCGTCCTCGGCCGATTCGGCGAGGGACTGGGCGATTTCCTGAGCGGCTTCGTGTGACTCGGTGATCTGAGCGCGGTCGGTGATGAGGGTCACTTGATTGTGGAGTACCTGGATGAATCCACCGTGTACCCCGATCGTGGTCCGCTCCCCCGATTCGGCCTCCACCGTCACCGGGCCGGTGCTGAGCGCTCCCATCAGAGGCTCGTGGTCGGCCATGATGCCGAGTTCACCTTCCGGTGTCCGTGCGACGACCATGACCGCCTCACCAGTCCATATCGTCTCCTCGGGGGAAACCACGTCAACCTGGAAGGTGGATGCCACTACGCGGCCTCACCCGCCATCTCGGCGGCCTTGCGCTCGACGTCCTCGCGACCGCCGACCATGTAGAAGGCCTGCTCGGGGAACTGATCCATCTCGCCATCGATCAGTGCCTTGAACGAGGCGATGGTCTCCTCGAGGGGCGTGTAGATCCCCTCTTGACCGGTGAACTGCTCGGCAACGAACATGGGCTGAGCAAGGAACCTCTGTATCCGACGAGCCCTGCCTACGACCAACTTGTCTTCCTCGGACAGTTCGTCGATACCCAGAATCGCGATGATGTCTTGAAGGTCCTTGTAACGCTGGAGTATCCGCTGCACCTCGATGGTCACCCCATAGTGCTCCTCACCCACGATCTGTGGATCGAGTGCGCGGCTACCAGAGTCCAACGGGTCGACCGCTGGATAGATACCCAAGGCAGTTAGGGGACGAGAGAGCACAGTCGTCGCGTCCAGGTGGGCGAAGGCTGTATGTGGTGCCGGGTCGGTTATGTCGTCAGCAGGAACGTAGATCGCCTGAAGCGACGTGATCGAACGGCCCTTCAACGAGGTGATCCGCTCTTGCAGGGCACCCATCTCGTCGGCGAGATTGGGCTGGTATCCCACTTCGGATGGCATGCGACCGAGAAGCGTCGAAACCTCCGAGCCGGCCTGGGTGAAACGGAAGATGTTGTCAATGAACAACAACACGTCCTGTTGCTGTACATCACGGAAATATTCAGCCATGGTGAGTGCAGACAGGGCAACCCGGAGACGCACGCCGGGAGGCTCGTCCATTTGGCCAAAGGTAAGGGCCGCCTTGTCGATTACACCCGACTCCTGCATCTCACGGAAGAGGTCGTTGCCTTCACGAGTCCGCTCCCCCACGCCAGCGAAAACCGACACGCCACCGTGCTGGGTGGCAACCCGGTTGATCATCTCCTGGATGAGGACAGTCTTGCCCACACCGGCACCACCGAACAGACCGATTTTCCCACCTTCGAGATATGGGCAAACGAGGTCCAGAACCTTGATCCCGGTTTCGAAGACCGTCTTCTGCGGCTCGACATCGGCGAAGGCCGGGGGTGCACGGTGAATCGGCCAGCGCGGCTCGGAGAAATCGAGGTCGGGTGCATCGAGCGAGTCTCCCCAGACATTGAATATATGACCCAAGGTCTGGTCCCCGACCGGCACGGTGATCGGAGACCCCGTGTCGTGTACTTCTGCGCCTCGGGTCATCCCGTCGGTTGGCGCCAACGCGATGGCGCGAACCTTGGATCCGCCGAGGTGTTGGGCAACCTCGGCGATGACCATTTTTTCTTCGCCGCCCAGGGCGAAGAAGATGTTTACAGCGTTGAGGATCTCAGGCAGCTCGTCCGGTGGAAACGCGATATCCACCACCGGCCCGGCAACTTTGACGATCCGACCAACGGCCTTGCCGTCACTCATTACGTAGCTCCATATGGGTTCGATTGATTGGGGTGTTGTTGCAAAAGGTCATTTTCCAGCGAGCGCCTCGGCGCCACCAACGATTTCGGTAATGGCAGTTGTGATCTCCGCCTGCCGGGCCCGGTTGGCCTGGACTGTGAGGGTTTTGATCAATTCCTCGGCATTGTCCGTTGCCGCTTTCATCGCTCTGCGACGGGCACTGTGCTCTGAGGCGGATGCCTCCAGCAATATGTTGAAGATGACAGCCTCGACATACCTGGGTAAAAGCCGACTCAGGATCTCGTCGGGGTCGGGTTCGAATCCGTAGGAAATCGGGGAGATCTGCTGATCCTCATCTTCGGCCTCGGTCGGTGTGATCGGGAGTATCTCCAGGACGGTCGGAGCCTGAGTCAAGGCGGACTGAAATCGAGTGAACAACGCTTCGACCGCATCGATTCTCTGGGTTGCGTAGTGCTCCATCAGCTGGTTGGCAACCGCCCGAGCATCGCCATAGCCAGGTGTATCGGTCACTCCCAAATATGCATTCTCTATCTGATATCCGCGGTAGCGAAAATACGACTGAGCCTTTTTTCCAACCGCATAGATCAGTACGTCCTTGCCGTCTCGCTCCAGATCACGGATCCGGCCCTCGGCAAGTCTGATGATGTTGGAGGCGTAAGCGCCTGCAAGCCCCCTGTCAGAAGAGACCAGCAGCAGACCGACAGTCTTCGCATCACGACGCTCCAGAAGCTGGTGACTCCCAGCACCGGCCACACCAACGTTTTCGATTACCTCGATCAACTTGGCGGTATAAGGCTTTGACCCCTGGACTCTGGCCTGAGCCTTGGGGATTCGACTGGCCGCGATCAACTCCATGGCGCGAGTGATCTTCTTCGTCGCCTCGACGCTGTCGATGCGACGTTTCGTGTCACGCAGTTGGGCGCTTGCCATCGAGGACGCCCCTACTCGTCTATTCCGGAGCCTTCGAAGGTCTCCTTGAAGCTATTGATGCCGTCGACCAACGCGTCGCCTTCGGGCAGTTTCCCGGTATCAGAGATCTCACCGAGAACTGCGGTGTGACGGGTTCGGAAGTATTCACGCAGTCCGAGCTCAAACTTCTTGATGTCGGCAACTGCGACATCGTCCATGAGACCTTCGGTCACTGCAAACAGCGACAAGACCTGCTCTTCGACAGGCACAGGGGCGAATTGGGGCTGCTTGAGCACCTCGACAACCCGGCGTCCCCGTTCGAGCTGAGCCAGCGACGAGGCGTCGAGTTCCGAGCCAAACTCGGCAAATGCAGCGAGCTCTCGGAATTGGGCGAGATTGAGACGGAGCGGGCCGGCAATCTTCCTCATCGCATTGATTTGGGCCGCTCCACCGACGCGAGACACAGAAATTCCAGCGTCGACGGCCGGGCGAACCCCCTGGAAGAACAGATCGGTTTTCAAAAAACACTGTCCGTCGGTGATCGAGATGACATTTGTCGGGATGTAGGCGGAGATGTCGTCCGCTTTCGTCTCGATGACCGGCAAACCGGTCATCGATCCCGCCCCGAGTTCGTCGGAGAGTTTGGCGCAACGTTCCAGAAGCCTGCTGTGCAGGTAGAAGACGTCACCGGGGTATGCCTCACGACCCGGAGGGCGGCGTAGCAGCAGCGATATCTCGCGATAGGCAACAGCCTGTTTTGATAGGTCGTCGAACATGATCAGCGCATGATCACCGTTGTACATCCAGTGCTGACCGATAGCTGACCCGGCGTACGGGGCGTACATCTGAAGGGCTGGTGCGTCCGAGGCAGCGGCATTGACGACAACCGTGTACTCCATCGCACCGTGCTCCTCGAGGGTGGCCACGACCTCGGCCACTGTGGAGGCCTTTTGACCGATCGCAACGTAGATGCACTTGACCGCCTTGTCTGTCCCCCAGTACTGCTTCTGATTGAGGATCGTGTCCACGAGAAGTGCGGTCTTCCCGGTCTGGCGGTCACCGATGATCAGCTGGCGCTGCCCGCGCCCGATTGGCGTCATCGAGTCGATCGCCTTGATCCCGGTCTGTAGGGGCTCGGATACCGGCTGACGTTCCACGACCGAAGGGGCTTGAGTCTCGAGAAGACGACGCTCCGTCGATGGAACAGGGCCCTTCCCGTCGATCGGGTTACCAAGCGGGTCGATGACCCTGCCCAGCAGCCCGTCTCCCACCGGAACGGAGAGAACCGTGCCCGTTTGCTTGACCGGGTTTCCCTCTTCGATGTGGTTTGAGTCTCCAAGGAAGACGACGCCGAGGTCCTCCTCGTCGATGTTCAGAGCCACGCCGATAAGACCGCCTGGGAACTCCAGAAGCTCGGAGGCCATGACTTTGGGAAGACCTTCGACGCGGGCGACGCCGTCCGCGATCGAAGTGACGTAACCAACGGTTTCTTTGCTGACCGACGGCTCCCACCCTTCGAGTTGGGTGCGTAGAGCGCTGGTGATCTGATCGGCTGTAATGGTCAAATCAGACATTTGTCTCCTTTGGGGACGAGTCCGGGTAATTCACGACGGCTCCAATCATCGACTGCCGACGGCCTGTCGAAGTGAATCGACTCTGCGAGCGAGCGATCCGTCGATGACGGTGTCTCCTACTCGGGCACTTATGCCTCCGATGACGGTTTCGTCGACGATGACCTTGACTTCCACGACCTTCCCTGTCGCTCTGCCCAAAGCTGCTGCGAGCCGGTCAACAGTCGCCTGGTCGAGTGGAATCGCCGCTCGGACCTCGGCCACTGCCTTGTCACGTGAAGCGGCTGCTGTCTCGACCACGGCATTGGCAATGGCGGGAAGATCCGACGCCCGGCCCTGGCCGATCATCAACTGCACGACGCCAACGGTCAAACCAGAGGCGCGCCCACCGAGAAGCTCGTCGGCTATCGCCTGCTTTCTGTCCATGGGGAGTTGGGGATCGGTCAGGGTCGCGCGCAGCTCGGCCGAGCCCTCTAACGCCTGAGCGATAGAGAACAACTCGGTTTCGACACGCTCCAGCTCACCTTCAGCTCGAGCAAGCTCGAAGATTCCTTTTGCGTATCCGGCAATCCGGTCTTCCATCTAGAGACTTTCCAAGTCCGCGAGATAACGATCGATGAGGGCCTTGTGCGCCCCGGCATCAAGGGACTCACCGACGATCCGCCCGGCGAGGTCGACGGAGATATCGCCTACCTGAGAACGGGCATCAGCGAGAGCGCGCGACTTCTCGGCCGCGGCGTCCTCACGTGCCTTTGCGCGCACGTTTTCCGCATCCTCTTCGGCCCTGGCCAGGATGTCGACCTTCATCTGCTCGGCAGTCGTTCGAGCATCCTCGATGATCTTCTGACCCTCGTTCTTGGCGTCAGCGAGTTGCGATTTGTAGTCGGCGAGAAGACTCTCTGCTTCGACCTTGGCCGCTTCGGCCTGCTCGATCTGCCCCCCAATGGCTGCCTGTCTGGTCTCCAAGGTCTTGTTGATCGTGGGCCAGGCCCATTTCCAAACAAAGAAGAACACGATCGCAAAGGCAATGATGCCTGCGATCAGCTCCGCCGTCTCGGGCAGGACGAGGGCAGTGTTACTGGACGACTCCTCCTCGGCAGCCAGAACGGCCATGGCGGTCAGGTAATGCATATGAGCCGCCTAGGCAATGAAGAAGAGGACGAAACCGATCAAAGCGAGAGCCTCGGTGAATGCGATCCCGAGAAACATCGTCGTTCTGACAGTTCCGGCCATCTCCGGCTGGCGGGCCATCGCGGTGATGGCGTTGCCCACCACGATCCCGATGCCGATTCCAGGACCGACTGCGGCGAGGCCGTAACCCACAAGAGCGATAGCTCCCTTGAGGACCTCAATATTGCCTTCCATTCTTTCTCCTTAGTGCTCGAAGTGAATTGACGACTCGATGTACACGGCCGACAACAAAGTAAAGATGTATGCCTGGAGAACGGCGACCACCATCTCAAAAACATAGATGAATAGTCCCAGGGCAAGCCAGGGTATTCCCACCAGAGCCTTCAGCCCAACATCACCCCAGGACGTGAGGAAGATGAATGCTGATCCCAATAGCAATGTGAGCATGAGATGCCCGGCAACCATGTTGGCGAAGAGCCGAACCGCGAGCGTGAAGGGCCTCAATATGAAGATCGACACCAGCTCGATCAAGCCGACCAGCCATCGAAGCCCGATCGGTACGTGCTTTGGCCATGCGGTGTCGAGAAGGTAGCGAAAGCCGTTCTTCTTGAACCCGACGAATACGAATATCACATAGGTGATCAGGGCCAGGAACGCCGGTATGGCCATCCGGGAGGTGATCGGAAAGTTGATGAACGGTGCGATCTCAAAGAGATTGCTCACCAGGATGAACAAGAAAAGCGACAGCAGGTAGGGGACGTACTTGATGCCTTCGGTTCCGATCACATCACGTCCGACCCCATCGCGGATGAACTCGACCGACGATTCCATGACGGTCTCGAACTTGGACGGAATCAGACGACCCTTCCTGAGCCCGAAGTACAAAAGCCCTACGACGATGAGGGCAGCCAACAAGATGAGAAGCGTCGTTTTCGTCACCGGATACGAACCGATGGTGAACAACGGCGTGGTGAATTCGAACAGCTCTTTGACATCGGCTGGTGCGCAGATGACCTCGTTAACGACGTCGCACTCACTCGCCAGGATCAGTTGGTCCAAGTCAGTTCCCTCTCCTTACCTTTGCTCACTGCCATCGCCTCGAGCACCAAGAGTGCGAGATAGGCGACGACCGCGGATACACCGAAGGCGATCCTGTCTACTTCCACCGTCACCGAAATCAGGTAGACGGCACCCACAAACAACAGCAGTCTCAGGAAGAAGCCAAACAGAGCGGCGGCATGATAAGCCTGAAGGCTGATCTTTGCCGAAATCGAAAGCAACGCCCCTGCAAGAAGAAAATTGGCCACGACGATCCCTAACCCGAGTGCCGAACTCCAAGCTCCCTGCCATCCGCCGATGATCGCGAAAATCAGGATTAGTGGCGGCCCGATGTAAATGGCCCTTGCCACGGTGTGGCGCGCCATGACGGACTCAACATCCACACCTTGCTGTTCAACGCTCACGGGGATCGTCCTCGAGGGTCTTGGAGTAGTGCCACATCTTCATGAAACCCGAGTACGAGCCGAGAAGGATGCCGATCACGACGAACCATGGCTCCGTACCGAGGAAGTGGTCGGCGAGCATGCCCAGCAACATTCCCGCCAGGACTGAGCCGATGAGGGAGCCACCCTGAATCCAGCCTTCATTGAGACCGGTGGTGGCGCGTGTTCCCGGTTTGGGTGTCGTCATAATTCGAAGATGCTTGTGAACTTCTTCACAAGCGTATTTGCACAGCCTGTCGTGGACAAATCGACGTTAGCAAACCTGGCCATGTCTGCTCGATCGGGGACGATCGCTGCTCTGGCTTCAGTGGCCGGAACTAGACATGACCGGAGAAGTCGTGTGGATATGGGGGAAAGGCAGCCGCGAGCTCGGCGACCCGAACGCCGACTTCGGCCAACACTGCCCCATCTCGGTGTGCCCTCAGAGCGCGGGCGATCAAAAGGCCGACCTCGGCCGCATGAGCCTCATTCATTCCTTGCGTCGTCATTGCTGGTGTTCCGATACGCAGTCCCGATGCTCGAAATGGCGGCCGCGGATCGTTGGGAATCGCATTGAAATTCAACGTGATCCCGATTGAGTCGAGAGTCAGGGCGGCATCTTTCCCGGTGAGTTCGGAGTCGACTGAACGGAGGTCGATGAGAAACAGATGGTTGTCGGTGCCGCCCGAGAC
>JBAVIK010000254.1:0-2872 GCA_049686815.1 Acidimicrobiia bacterium
AGGCGCCCACCTGACCGAAAAGCGTCCTGTTGTCGGCTCCGATTATAGAACGACGCCGAAAACAGCCCTAAATACCTGTCCGGCCGTTCTCGACCAGTCCAATTATCTCCCCGACCAGGTCGTTCGAGGATATCTCCTCCCGGGATAGATCTCGCCTCCTGGTCAGTTCGAATGTGCCGGATTCGACTCCCCGGGGGCCGACTGTGATCCGGAATGGGATCCCGATCAACTCGGCGTCGGCGAACTTCACGCCAGGGCGCTCGACCCGGTCATCGAGAAGCACATCGATACCGGCTGAGGAAAGCTCGTCGTACAGCGAAGCGGCCGCCCCCAAGGTCTTCTCGTCATCAGCACGCACGACAGTTATCAGGACCTCATAGGGTGCGACAGAAATCGGCCAGATGATCCCGTTCTCGTCGTTGTTCGCTTCGACAATCGCGGCGATCCCTCGTTCCACCCCAATTCCATAGCACCCCATGATGATTGGATGGCTCTCGCCCTCAGGACCCTGCACATAGGCGCCAAAGACCTCTGAATACTCGGTGCCCAGCTTGAAGATGTGGCCAACTTCTATGCCCTTCCACAGCTCGAGTGTCCCCCCGTCTCGGGGACACTTCTCCCCGGTCTTCACTTCGCGCAGGTCAGCCCACCGAGTGACCGGAATGTCTCGATCCAAAGACACGCCTTTCCAGTGCCAATCATCTTGGTTGGCGCCTGTCGCCATGTTGACGCGGCCCGCCAACGCCTCATCGGCATAGATATCGATCTCATCGACTCCGACTCCCCCGAGACTCCCGGGGTCGGCACCCAACAGGCCTCGAATCTCCTCGACCTGCGCAGGCCTGACCTCGGCGGCGCCGGTTGCGTCCAAAAGCTTCTGCTCGTGGAGATCGTGGTCACCGCGCAACAACGCCAGCACCGGTCGCTCGTCGACGTGAAAGACGAGCGTCTTGATCGAACGCTCCGGAGGGGCGATTTGGGGAAACGCTTCAGCCAGAGCCTTGATGGTCCTCAGACCCGGGGTGGGGAATTTCTCGAGCGTTTCAGGCTCTCCGTCCTCAACCGGTTCGAGGGCAGATGTCGCCTTCTCGAGGTTGGCTCTGTAATCGCATCTGTCACAGGTGACGATCCAGTCTTCCCCGGCGTCAGCTCGCTGTATGAACTCAATCGACTCAGAACCCCCCATGGCGCCAGATGAAGCCTCCACGTCGACGGCGGACATGCCGAGCCTGGCAAAGATCCTCTTGTAGGCCGCATGGTGCTTTTGGAAGCCGTTGTCGAGGCCCGGTCGGTCGATATCGAGGGTGTAAGAGTCCTTCATCGTGAACTCCCGCACACGGAGAAGACCCGATTTCGGCCGTGCCTCGTCGCGAAACTTGGTGTGCATCTGGTACCAGATTTGAGGCAGGTCCCGATATGAGAAGATTTCTGTTGCCAGCATCGCAAAGATCTCCTCTTCGGTCATACCGAGGGCCAGGTCAGAACCCTTACGGTCTTTCAGTTTGAAGAGGTTGTCCCCCATCAGGTCATAGCGGCCCGACTTCTTCCAGATTTCGGCCGGGTGCAATGTGGGAAGCATGAGCTCTTGGGCTCCGATCGCATCCATCTCCTCGCGGATGATCCCCGCCACCTTGAGCCACACTCGCATCCCCAAAGGAAGCATGGTGTACGAGCCCGCAGCCAGCTGACGGATGAACCCACCTCTGACCAGGAGCTTGTGACTCACCGCCTCGGCGTCAGCGGGAGCATCACGAAGTGTCGGTATATGGGCGATGGACCAGCGCATGAAGTGCGGGAGGTTAGTTGCCCCTGCGTTTGAACCTCAGATGATTTGCAGGCAGGAATTCTGAGAAGCCTCGGAGAGGCGTCTTTCCAAGCGGGCGATCATTCGTGCTCGGCAACTTCGGCGACACGCTCCCGACGTTCGGCGGCGTGATTGGCGTCGCCCCGAATTTCTATCAGCTGACGACGTTCGGCGGCGGCGATTTCTTCGGCATTTGCGTCGGCGTGAGCGAGTCGCGCTTCCACACCCTCCTCGACCAACTTCTTCGCCTCATCGAGGAGTGCTTCCACCATCTCAGACTCCGGTACCACCCTCACGACCTGACCTTTTATGAAGAGGTGGCCCCTGCCCCGCCCGGCCGCAATCCCGATGTCGGCCCCACGGGCTTCGCCCGGCCCGTTCACCACACAACCCATGACAGCCACCTGAATCGGCAGATTCGCCTCTTCGAGGGCCTTTTGCGCCGCCGTAGCCACGGCGATCACATCAACCTCGGCACGTCCGCAACTCGGACATGCGATGAGATCCAGGCCCTTGCGTTCCCTCAAACCGAGGTTCTCCAGGAGTTGCCGCCCTGCCTTTGCCTCCTCGACCGGATCCGCGGTGAGCGAAAACCTGATGGTGTCGCCGATGCCCTCACTGAGCAGAGTGGCGATACCAGCCACAGATTTGATCAACCCGGCGGGGGGCGGTCCGGCTTCGGTGACTCCGAGGTGGAGTGGGTAGTCGACCGTGTCGGCAAGCAACCGATACGAGTTGACCATCGAAGGCACATTGGAATGCTTGACCGAGATCTTGATGTCGGTGAAATCGACCTCTTCGAGGTAGCGGATCTCGATTTGTGCCGACTCGACCAGCGCTTCGGGAACCGGCGCTCCATACTTGTCGAGGAGGTCCTTATCAAGGGAGCCGGCGTTGACTCCAACCCTGATCGGAAGACCACGATCCTTTGCCTCACGGGCAACAGTCTTGATCTGATCTTCCTTACGGATGTTGCCTGGGTTGAGCCGCAAGCCTTGGACACCTGCCTCCATGGCTGCCATGGCAAGACGGTATTGATAATGAATGTCGGCGATGATTGGAACCGGG
>JBAVIK010000255.1:0-4021 GCA_049686815.1 Acidimicrobiia bacterium
GGCGAAAGCTCCCGGGGTGAGCACCCCGATCTGACCTTGGAGACCGCAAAGGCCGGGATTCACCACATACATCGATCGAAGCACGTCAGCTGCCGGCTCGAGGTTTGCCCTGATGGCGAATTCACGGTTCTGCCACGGCTGGGCCTCGCCGAGTAGATCGGTTCCAAAACCAAGGTCGACTCCTGCCTTCTTAGCGACAGTGATTGAGCTCTGGCCGTGTTCGAAAACCCCCTGGTTCTTTTCGAGGTTGGCTTGGGGCATGCCCGCTTTAGCTCCCATCTCGCTCATCGCCGCGTAGGTGACGAGGGTCGGGACCATCGTCACCCCCATCTCCGCCATTTGCGCAGCAGTCGCAGAATCCACCAGGTTGCCGTGTTCGATGCAGCGCACGCCGTTGTCGATCGCGAGGGCTATTGCCTCAGACTGGTAGGCGTGGGCAGTCGTGTAGGTGTGCCGATGGTCAGTCTCCACTGTTGCAGCAGCTATCTCATCAGCGGTGTACTGAATGGCGTCGAACGGGTCGGTCGGAGAGGCGACCCCGCCCGAGGCCATGATCTTTATGAACTGGCTGCCGGCGCGTAGTTCGCTCCTCACCGCTTTGCGGACGGCGTCCACACCGTCAGCGACCTGACTCATGTATGTCGTGCGGATTTCACACCCACAGCCCTCGCTGTCGGCGGCGTCGAAATCGCCATGTCCACCGGTCTGAGAAATCGGCCTCCCGGCCGCCACGATCCGGGGGCCGTTGCACAGCCCATTGGCAATAGCCTCGATCAATCCTGCGACATCACCTCCAGTGTCGCGTACGGTCGTGAACCCCCTCGACAGGTTGCCTTCGGCGAGTCGCGCCATACCGAGGACCCGCTCGACCTCGGAGATGGTGCGGAGACGAGCAAAATCCATGGTGGTGATCACGTGATGCACGTGGGCGTCGATAAAACCAGGTAGGAGAAACGCTCCTTCTGCATCGATTGAACGGTCAGCTTCGCCCACCGGCCTGGTTTCGCTCACCTCAACGATCAGATCGTCTTCGATAGTCAGGTGACGCTCGCCGAGCATGGTCATCGTCGTAGTGTCGAGCAGGGTTCCATTCAGGATCGTTGTGCGCACGGTCCATATCTTGACACGGCGTTGGGCGTCATGAGGCTGCGTCGGGCACCAGGATCCCCCGTCACACGACATTCGGATTCGGGCTTTGTCCGATGAATGTTAGTTACTAACATCCGTTCCCATGACCCGTGCCGAGCAGACCCGCCAGAAAATCCAGGATCAAGCGATTCGTCTGTTCGATGAGAGGGGCTACAACAACGTGACGGTGGAGGAAGTGGCCACGGCAGCAGGGTTCTCACATATGACCTTCTTCCGCTACTTCCCGACGAAGGAGTCGGTGGTCCTCGACGATCCCTACAACCCGGTGATCGGCGAAGCGGTTGCTGCGCAGGATCCAGACGTTCCGGCGCTGGAACGTGTCTGTCTCGGGATGCTCTCAGCTTGGGCCCGGCTCGAAGAGCCAGCAGACGACACGACTCGCACCAGGATCCGGATCGCCGCGAGCAATCGATCCCTCCGCGCTCGTATCTGGGAGAACAATCTCGCCACCGAGGACTTCGTCGTTGAGGCGTTGACGAACACCGGTGTGCCGACCTTGGACGCGCGCGTGGCCGCCGGGGCCGTCAATGGTGCGCTGACGGCTGCTTTGCTCGATTGGGCCGAGGATGAAGAGTCGGGGACGCTCGGCGACAGGATTCGATATGCAATTAGACAACTGACTACGACGAACGACATGGCCGAGGCCCCCAAGTGACGACTCCGATTCCACTTGTCACCGAGGAGCTCGTTTGCAGCTTCGGGGGAGAGCCCGCCGTTGACGGTCTCGACCTCACTGTCGAGCAGGGTGAGATCCACGCCGTGGTCGGACTGAACGGCGCCGGGAAGACAACACTGATGCGTCTTCTGTTGGGGATGCTTGCGCCAGACTCCGGAAGGGCACTCGTCCTAGGCCACGATGCTGGATCAGCCCCCGGATCGATATGGCGGCAAGTCGGACATCTGATCGAAACTCCCTTTGCCTATCCCGAGTTGACTGTTGAAGAAAACCTCGCCGCGGCAGCACTGCTCCACGGAATCGATCGACATGAGGTCCCCGGGGTGGTGGACCGGACGATTGAGGAGTTTGAGTTGGGGCGTTGGTCGGGCAAACGGTCTCGTGTGCTCTCCCTCGGGAATCGGCAGCGGCTCGGTATCGCCTCCGCCTTGATCCATGTGCCTTCAATCGTCATCCTCGACGAGCCGTCCAATGCTCTGGACCCGGCCGGAGTGGTCTTCATCAGAGAACTCCTCTCGGCGTACGTTCAGAACGGCGCCGCCATCCTCATCTCGAGCCATCATCTCGACGAACTCGCCCGTGTCGCCGATCGGACAACCGTCCTGCATCGTGGCCGGAAGGTCGGGTCCCTCGATTCGGGGGGCGTCGACATCGAGAAGAGGTTCTTTGACATCGTGTACGAGGCCGATCTCGCATTCGGGAAGCAGCGGCATGAGTAGCGCAATCAGAGTCGAGTGGTGGAAGCTGAGACGGTCAACCGTCACCATCAGTGCCACAATTCTGATGGCGGTGCTGCTCCCGGCCATGGCACTGGGCCTCTACTCCGTCGCTCAGAATGGCGGGACCGGGCCACTCGCCGAGAAGGCGAGTGCTTTCGCCGTCGGCGAAGGATGGGTCGGGTATCTGGGCGTGACGGATCAAATTGCGGCCGTTGCGATATTCCTCGGTGCTGGAGTGGTGGTTGCCTGGGTATTCGGGCGGGAGCATTCTGATCGCACGTTCCCATCCCTCTTTGCTCTGCCGGTGTCACGGTCCACTTTCGCAGGTGCCAAGTTTTTGGTGCTCCTCGGTTGGATTGTGGTCCTTTCCTCCTCGGTCGTTGTTGTTGCTGTCGGAATCGGACTGTTGGCTGGAGTGGGTGCCAACGACTCAGGTGTGATCTGGTCGGCGTTGCTCCGGCTCTTTGTAGTGGCCCTTACCGCGAGCACACTCGCTCTGACGATGGGGTTGGTTGCCAGTATCGGCCGTGGCTATCTGCCGGCGGTGGGTGCGCTGATCCTCATCGTGGCAGCCGCACAGGTGACTGTGTTGTTTGGGACGGGCGGATGGTTTCCGTTCGCCGTGCCAGGGCTGATTGCGATTGCCGGCGCCGACGGAGCCCCCGAATTGAACTTGATTCAGATTGCGTTGGTCCCCATGGGAACCCTGGCCGTCGCATGGCTCACCGTACGCTGGTGGCAACACGCGCAAGTTGTGTAGTGAGCTAGAGCGTCGTCAATAGAGCGGACCCGGCCAACAGTGGTTCGCCGAACCACTAGTTCGGCTCATCAATCGGTATGGTCGGAGTTCCCACGAAGTGGATAGTCGAGAAATGACCGCGACGCTCGATCAAGCACGCAAAGCCTACGAGGCTCACGACTGGCAGGGGGCGGTCACCGCCCTACAAGAATCAGACCTCGACAACGCCCCTGACGAACTTCTACTCCTGGCCGATGCCCTCTATTGGGATGGGCGCTTCGATGAATCTCTGAATGCTTTCGAGAAGGCCTTCAGAACTCTCGTCTCAAACGGCCGAACGGCCGATGCAGGACGTGTGGCATCTCTCTTGGCATACCTGGCGTTTCGGCGCCAGACATATGCCGTTGGGGCGGGTTGGCTCGCGCAGGCTCAGCAGCTTCTCGACGGTGAGCCGCAGACGATCGGTCATGCCTGGCTGATGCTGGTGCTCATGGGAAAGGCGCTCTTCGCGGAGGGAGACGTTGGGACCGCTCTGACCCTCGCCGACGAAGCAATCTCCGTTGCCGAGCATGTGGGGAGTCGTAGCGCACAGTCTCTCGCCATGAGCATGAAAGCCGTCGCATCAATCCAGTCAGGGGAGTGGAAGGCCGGACTCGATTTGCTCGACGAAGCAAACGCCATGGCGTTTGTTGGTGATGACCTGCGAATGACCAGCGACGTCTACTGCAACACCATTTC
>JBAVIK010000256.1:0-1986 GCA_049686815.1 Acidimicrobiia bacterium
CTGCGGAACAGGCTTTACCGTCGGTTAGCGCACGCTTATCGGTTGGTACGGCATCGTTGTGTAGAGCCATCAGGAGGGCCTATGACAACGATCTGGATCGACACCAACGAGTGCATGGGGGCAGGGACCTGTGAACAAATCGCACCGGAGCTGTTCGCCTCCCGCAGCGATGGGACCTGGGTCGTCAAAGAGGATGCCAGCTTCTTTGGGCAAACCATCGTGTTCGATGGCGTAGCTGCGCCAGATGGTCGGGAGGGTCGAGCTCGGGTTCCGGAGGGTTTGGTTGAAACCGCGTTCGAGGCTGCGGACGAATGCCCCGGTGAATGCATTCACCTGGAGGCATGAGAATGACATCCAATCAAAGGCCTGCGCGCCGCAATGGACAGAAACTCGCTCTCTCAGTCATCCTCGGTGTGACTCTCATCCCTCTCAGTGCGGTTGGGGCGGTCTTTCTGACCAATCATGAGCCTGAAGTCAGCGCCACCAGCGACACAGAGGTTGGGGTGACTCAAGTATCACCCACGTTGGCCCAGATCGTCTACTCCGACGTTGAGGCAACTCCCGAGGACCTGGCATACGCCTGTGGGGAGGGCGGGATGGACCTGGTCGAAGCAGAGACCGACGGGACGATCGATGGTTTGCAGCAGTCCGCTCTCGATGCATTGCGTGGGATCTGCGAGGGACAGGGCATGCCACTCCCCGGGAAAGCTGCTCCGCCACCGCTGGTCGAAACCAGAACTGTCATTGTTGGAGCTGTTTCGGCCCCGACCAGCACCGATGCGCCTCAAACAACTTCGACCATCGAACGTGAAGAATCGGAGTTCGAGAATGAAGACGAAGAGCACGAGCACGAGACCGAGGCGATCGATGACGAGGAAACGTCGAAGGCCCCCGAGACTTCCGCCGATCGCTACTACTCAGTTCATGACCAGGCAGTTGTTGAGATCGAATACGCGATTGCTATGGGTGGATCCAACGAGAAGATCAATGAGGCCCTGAAGAAGCTCGGCGAGGCTGAGCAAAATGCCCAACGTGGGGACTTCAAAGAGGCGACAACGCAGGCTTACGAGGCGATCGGCAAGGCACGTGAGGCCATCGGTGAGGACGACCACTAGTGCGTGGCCCACATTCCGCATCGTTGGCTGCCGGTTTGATCGTCGCGATTCTCGGCATAGTGCCCGCAGCCGTCTGGGCCGTGGGTTCTCAGATCGGGACGCCTGCGCCCACGACAACGACGACCATCGGGCGGGTTTCGACGCTCGTCGAGGTGGCGCCACCCGCCATCGAGGAGGTAGATGCTCGGCTGAGTCGGGTGCTCTACGCATACGGGGCGGCCGAGGCGGTTGAGCCTGGCAGCTCCAAATACCTGCCCGACGAGATCATCAGGGTCCTCGCCTACTACGACGTCACATTGTCGGTGGAGCAGGGAGACGGCCAATGAGTCGGATGCCGGCCTCGAGACTTGCCCGCATTGGAGCCTGGACGGCCGCTGCCCTCGCGTGGGGAACGACGGCGGTCGTCGTGCGTGCTGCAACAACCGCTGATGATTCGCCGACCACGACTCAGCCGAGTCCCCAGGTGTCCCCTTCGGGGGTCAAGCCGATCTTGCCTGCGCCACCAGACGGCGGATTGGTCGTCCTCCGGTTCACGCCCGTGACGGCCCCCCCGCAGCAGATCGTCGTGGAGACCAGGTACGTCGAATCCCAAGTCAAGAGGTCCCAGTCGTCGACGGCGACGAAGCAGCCAGTGACGACGAAGCAGCCAGCGGCTAGTCCTTCCGGTGATCCCTCTTCAGCATCCCAGGCGCCGCCACCCCCACCGCCTCAGCCCCAAGTGGCCAGTCCTGCCCCGCAGCCACCGAGCCCACCCAGTGCAGGTTCATGAGACACGGAGAATTCAATGCCATGGGGACCAGAGTCGAGGTCTGGGCAAAGACCGATGAAGACTTTGGCGCCACGGTGCTTTGGTTTCAAAGGGTTGAGGAGG
>JBAVIK010000257.1:0-8758 GCA_049686815.1 Acidimicrobiia bacterium
CATCCACGCCGTAGGGTTTGACGACCTTCATCGCGTTGGCCACATTCCCGGCGTTTAGCCCACCAGCCAGAATCAGTCGATGACTTCGGGAAAGGCGGGCAGCCCCGTCCCAGTTGGAGAGCTCCCCCGTCCCGCTCCTCAGCCCCTCGAACAAGACTCGCTCGACCCCCTGCGGAACCCTCGACTCCGCGTCTCGAATCACCGGAATTGTCGCCGTCAGGTGAAAGTCGGCGATCGACGCCGCGTCAGCCTGAACGGTGTCGGCCTGAAAAACTGAGAGAATCTCCTCGATCTCAGCTGTAGATGGAGCGAGAAAGACGGCCACCTTCTCGACATGCACCGGAACTTCGGCAGTGATCCGGACGGCCTCATCGGCAGTGAGTCGGCGAGCCGAGTCGGCAAAAACGAACCCGAGCGCATCTGCGCCCGCGTCGACTGCCCTAAACGCGGTGTCGATGGACGTGATGCCGCAGATCTTCACAAAGGTGCTCAAAGCCGTACTCCAGCTGCCGTCCGACCAGCCTCTATCAGGCTCCTGGTGGTGGCTTCGGGGTCGTGGCTCTTTACGAGGGATGTGCCGACGAGGGCCAACCGGTAGCCCAACTCCGATACTGCCGCCACATCGTCGACCGTGACAATCCCGCTTTCGGCAACAAGGGGCAGGTGCGTTGGAAGATGGGGTAAGAGTTCCTCATGTCGACGACGATCGACTTGCAAGCTCTGTAGATCTCGAGCGTTGACACCAACCAGAATCTCCCGGTCGAAGGTCGAAGTTGCCCGGTCCAGGTCTGAAAGTTCGAAGATCTCGACGAGTACAAACATTCCAAGCTCGATGGCGAGATCTGTCATCTCGCCCAATAGGTCCTCTTCGAGCATCCGCGCGATCAGCAGCACACCCGAGGCACCCGAAGCGCGTGCTTCGAGAACCTGAATCGGGTCGACCAGAAAATCCTTCCGCATCACCGGCAAGTCGGAGATCGAGGCAACCGCGCCGAGATGTTCGATCGCCCCGTCGAACGAAGTCGGCTCGGTGAGCACCGAAAGGGCCGCCGGACCGGCGCCTGCCAGCCTCGTTGCCAACGAAGTTGCCAGAGAGGTGGCTTCTCCGAGCGGGGCGAGACGTCCGTCCGCCGGGCTGGAGAGTTTCGTCTCGGCGATCAAATCGAATCCTGAATCGTCGAGCGTGAGCTCGATTGGAGGGCGGGCGGACGAGACTCTGCGGTGGAGACCCGTCACACCCGCGACCGCCTTGGTCTCGTCGGCACGCAGCCGACTCGAGACGGCCATTGAACCCAAGAAGTCAGACATTTGCGGCGATCTGATCGAGAATCATCGAGGCCTTGCCGCTGTCTATCGCTGTCGCGCAGCGAGCCAAAGCGTCAGTGGTTTCGACACCAGTCACCCGGAGCGCCAGGGATGCCCCAAGCACCAGCGCATCACGATGAGGGCCGGCGGTCCCGGAAAACACCTGCCTGATCGCGTCGGCGTTTGAATCGGCGTCCGAACCGGCGAGATCCCCAGCCGAACACCTGGCGAAACCAAACTCAGCGGGATCCTCAATCGAATCGATCACCGAGCCGGGAGTGACGTCAAATAGGTGATACGGCCCGATGGGCGTGGGCTCGTCCCACCCCGGCTCCCCGTGAATCACGAAGGTTCGCACGATCGGCATCGCCGAGACCGTGTCGGCCATGATGCGTGCCATCTCGAGGCTGTATGCCCCGATCACGTGAAAGGGTGGAGCGGCCGGGTTGGCCAGCGGTCCGGCGATATTGAATATCGTGCGTATGCCAAGCGAGCGCCGGACCGGCCCAATGGTCTTCATGGCCGGGTGGTAGGCAGGCGCAAACAGGAAGGAGAATCCGGAGCGCTCGAACATCACCCCGGCTGCTTCGGAGTCGAGCGGGATCTGCATCCCGAGGGCTTCCAGCACGTCGGCACTTCCGCTCTTGGACGAGATCGAGCGGTTGCCGTGCTTGATCACCGGCACCCCCGCAGCCGCCGCCAGCAAAGCCGACCCGGTCGACAGGTTCAGACTCCCGGAGTCGTCACCGCCGGTGCCGACGACGTCAACCGCAGCTACGTCAGAATCGATGTCCGGTCGAACGGCGAGATCACGCAAGCCAACAGCAAAAGCTCTTACTTCTGTGGCTGTCTCTCCCTTGCTGCGCAGGGCGGCGAGCGTCGCACCGGCCACAACCGGGTCGAGGCCGTCCTCCGTCATGGCCTCGAGAAGAGAAGACGCTTCGATCTCTGTCAGATCCTCGCCCTCGACGATTCTGGCCAGAATCTCCCTCATATTGGTCAAGCCCTTTCCAATGTTGGAGCGGGTGCAAGCTCGAGGAAGTTCTGAAGGACTCGGTCGCCCGCTGGAGTGAGAAGACTCTCGGGATGGAACTGCACACCTTCAATCGGTAGCTCGCGATGACGCAGCCCCATGATCTCGCCTTCTGAGGTGTAGGCGGTGATCGCCAGGTCCGGGCTGAGTGTTTCCTCAGGGACGGCGAGGGAGTGATACCGGCCTGCATCAAATGGGTTCGGCACGCCCTCATAGATCGTCCTTCGGTCGTGATACACAGGGGACGACTTCCCATGCATCAGCTGTTGCGCAGAGTCGACTTCACTGCCAAAGGCGACGGCAATCGACTGATGACCCAAGCAAACACCGAGGATCGGAATCTCGCCTGCGAATTCACGAATCATGTCGACCGACGACCCGGCGTCTTCGGGTCGGCCCGGACCCGGAGAGATGACGAGGTGGGACGGCTCGATTTCCCGTGCCTCGCCAATTGTGACGGAATTGCTGTAGCGAACGGTCACGGCTGCTTTCAGACTCAGAAATGCTTGAACGAGGTTGTAAGTGAACGAGTCGTAGTTGTCGATCATCAAGATGTGGCTCATAGGCCGTCCTTGGCCAGATCAAGGGCCGCCCCGAGTGCCGCGGATTTTGAAAGCACCTCTTCGTGTTCGGATGCTGGATCGCTGTCGGCCACGATCCCTGCGCCTGCCTGATAGCTGTATTCGCCGTCTTGGAAGACAATCGTCCTGATCGTGATGGCCTGATCCATAGACCCGCCATGACCGAAGTATCCGATCGAACCCGCATAGAGGTTCCGATTGACTGGCTCCAGCTCATCAATGAGCTCGATGGCACGCAACTTGGGCGCACCACTCACCGTTCCGGCGGGAAAGGTGGCCGCGAAGAGATCGAGGGCATCCAGACCCTCCTCGAGTTGTCCAGTGACCCCGCTGACCAGGTGCATCACGTGGCTGTAACGCTCGATGATTCGGTAGGGGTCTACATGGACCGAACCGGGTACGGCCGTCCGCCCGAGATCGTTTCGTGCCAAATCGACGAGCATCACGTGTTCTGCTGCTTCCTTGGAGTCGGCGAGCAGCTGGCGTTCCAGCAGAACGTCGCCGGCCTCGTCGGATCCCCGGGGACGGGTTCCGGCGATGGGCCGTAACTCGGCGGTGGTGTCTCGAAGCTTGACCAAGGCTTCCGGGGAGCTGCCAACGATCTGGGTGTCGTCGAAGTCGAGGAAGTACATGTATGGGGAAGGGTTGAGTAGTCGAAGGGCGCGGTAAGCGGCAAATGGCGTGACATCAGTTGACCCCCCGAACCGAATCGAGAGAACCAGCTGATAGACATCACCCGCTCTTATGTGCTTCTTGACGTGCTCGACCCCCGTCATGAAGTCGCCACGGGTCATCGACGGCTGAGGGTCTTGCTGGCTGCCACCACTCTTGGCGTCGTCTATCGCCCCCCGCAAAGTCGAGATCACTTCCTGACGGAGAGCCTGCCTGTCCTTTTCGCTCCCCGAATGGAGCAAGGCGATTCGGCGGGTCAGATGATCAAAGACGAGGATCGACTCCGTGCTCATGTATGTGCCTAGAGGAACGGACCTCGCGTGAGGAGCTTTCGGCAGAGGGAAGAGTTGTCGGACGAGATCAAAGGCGGTGACCCCGACCAAACCACCGTTGAACGGCTGGTGATCGATGGTGGGACCGCAACGCGGAGCCTCCAACAACGCATTCCGGAGGTGGGGAAGAGGATCGTCGTCCTCTGTGAGCGAAACCCGTTGGGTGGGCCCGAAACCTATGAATGAGTAGCGACCTTGGGCCCCGCCCTCGACGCTCTCCAGGAGATAGCGAGGTCTGAGTTCGGCGAGTCTCAAATATGCCGAGACCGGCGTGTGCAGGTCGGCTGCTATGTCGAATGGTGCTTGCATCTCTTCTCGATCGTTCGTGGATCGTGAGGTGCTTCCCCAGAATGCAGAAAACCCACCTCACGTCTCGAGGTGGGTTGTTTTTTGGACAGAGCCTGTCGTCGCCACCTCTACTGGGACGGCCACCACCAAAGTTGGGCTGCGAGGGAGGGTCTGGCTCTCATTGAATCTGCATGTCTACTAGTCACCCAGTTGCACGTCAACCCCGAGGATCCACGAGGCGGACGCCAACTGAGCCACTGGCCGCTGAGTCGTAACGAACACCACCTTCCCAACTTCCTACTGGTGGTTGATCAGCCGTGGGTGGGGAAACCAAGGTCCACACCGCGGTGGATTGGATCCGCCCAGCGTGAAATCACGACCTTTTGCCTCGAATAGAAATGGACTCCCTCCGGTCCGTATATGGCGTGGCTGCCAAAGATTGAGTCCTTCCAGCCACCAAATGAGTAGAAGGAGAGCGGAACCGGGATCGGGACATTGATCCCGACCATTCCGACTTCGATCTCGTTCTGGAATTTTCGGGCTGCGCCACCGTCGTTGGTGAAGACAGCCGTGCCATTTCCATACGGGTTCTCGTTGATGAGTCTGATCGCGTCCTCATAGTGCTCCATGCGCACGGTGGAGAGGACGGGCCCGAATATCTCATCGGTATAGATCGACATCTCGGGCGTGACGTTGTCGAAAAGTGTCGGCCCGAAGAAGAAACCGTCCTCATATCCGTCGACGATGAAGTCTCGTCCGTCCGCCACGAGAAGCGCTCCCTGCTGTTCGCCGTCGTCGACGTACTGGCGAACCCGGTCCCGGTGGGCACTTGTCACCAGCGGGCCCATCTCGATACCCGGCTGATCGCCGGCTCCCACATTGAGCTTCTCGATCCGTGTTTGAACGCCGTCGATCAATTGGTCTCCGGCACCGCCGACGGCCACGACCGCAGATATGGCCATACATCTCTCCCCCGCCGAGCCGTATCCGGCAGAAACCGCAGCGTCGGCCGCAAGATCCATGTCGGCATCAGGCAAGACGATCATGTGATTCTTGGCACCGCCCAGTGCCTGAACGCGCTTTCCGTTCTGCGTGCCTGTCTCGTATATGTATCGAGCGATGGGTGTCGAACCAACAAACGAGATAGCGGCAACGTCGGGGTGGGTGATGAGAGCGTCCACAGCCTCTTTGTCCCCATGCACCACGTTGAAGACCCCGTCGGGCAGACCGGCATCGGCGAGCATTTCCGCCACCAACTGCGAGGTCGAGGGGTCTTTCTCGGACGGCTTCAGAATGAACGTGTTCCCACATGCGATGGCCAAGGGGTACATCCACATCGGCACCATTGTGGGGAAATTGAAAGGTGTGATTCCGGCGACCACACCGAGCGGCTGCCTGATTGTGTAGGTGTCAACACCGGTGGACACTTGCTCGGAAAAATCGCCTTTGAGCAGATGGGCGATGTTGCAGGCGAACTCAATGACTTCCAGACCACGCTGAACTTCGCCCAGTGCGTCGTCGACCGTCTTGCCATGCTCGGCCGTGAGGGTCTCGGCTAACTCGAGCCGTCGGGCCGCGACTGTCTCCCTGAACGCGAACATGATGTTTTGACGCTGGGTCAGCGGCGAATGTCTCCAGGTCTCGAATGCCCTGCGGGCGACCTTGACTGCCTCATCGACGTCTCCTGCCGTGGCGAACACAACCTCACCGGTCTGAGCGCCGGTAGCCGGGTTGTACACCGCTCCCGAGCGGGTGGCTGCGCCGGCTGTGAAGGAACCGTCGATCCAATGCTGGATCTGCTTCATGCCTAAAAGGTAGTCGTGGCACCCCCGCGTCGCACCCAAGGGGCGAGTTTGCACGACCTGCACCCCAGAACCTCCACAGCGTCTCCACATCATCTCCACATTTCTGTTCGACGATGACTCTGAGAATCTCGATTGAGAGGAATGAGAGATGCGTTTGTTTGGAAGAGTCGTGTTGGTTCTACTCCTGGTCGGGACGCTCGGCGCCCTCGGCTACGGAGTGTGGAACGCCGGCTATCAGCAAGGCTTGGTGGAAACGGTCGAGACCACAGCTGATGTTGTGGTCACCGCCCCCTACTACCCGGCCATCTACGGATTCGGAGTGTTCGGTTTGATATTCAAGGCATTCTTCGCGTTTGTGATCTTCGGCTTGATCTTCAAGTTCTTCTTCGGTTGGAGGCATTGGCACCGCCGTGGGGACGACGAAGGCAACGGCTTTTATCGCTCAAGGATGGAGGACCGGCTCGGGCACTGGCACGAGCAGGCCCACAGATCACCACCTCAACCCGAGCCCGGTGACGGCTGAGTCAGGCACAATCATCCCATGGCCAAAATCCTGGTCGTCGATGATGAGCTCAAGATTGCCCGCCTCGTCAGGGACTACCTGATCGAGGCGGGCTTCGTGGTGGTGACTGCGAGAGACGGACCTGGGGCGGTCGCTGCAGCAAGAGTGGAGCGACCCGACCTCATCGTCCTCGACATCGGGCTGCCTGGATTAGATGGTCTCGAGGTGACCCGCCACATTCGAAAGACTTCTGAGACTCCCATCCTGATGCTCACAGCTCGCAAAGAAGAAGCGGACCGGATCATCGGGCTCGAGTTGGGCGCCGACGACTATATGGTCAAGCCCTTCAGTCCCCGAGAACTCGTTGCGAGGGTCAAGGCAGTGCTGCGACGGAGTGGCGGACAACGCCATCCCGCAGTGCTGAGGGCGGGTGATGTCACGATCGATATCAGTCGACATTCGGTCACCCGAGGCGATACCACCATTGACTTGACCACCAGCGAATTCGACCTGCTCGTCACTCTCGTAGGACAGCCCGGGAGAGTGTTCACCAGAGCCCAGCTACTCGATTCGATTCACGGTGTCTCATTCGAAGCCTACGAGCGCGCCGTTGACTCGCATATCAAGAACCTCCGGAAGAAGCTCGAAGAGGATCCACGTCGCCCAACCCTCATCGAGACGGTCTACGGCGTGGGCTACAAGTTCAACGATGAGACCTAGACACACCTGGGGCCCTCCCGGCCGGATGAGACCAGTCGGACCCGGACGTCATATCGGGTTGAGGATCTTCGGATTTCTGCTGTTCGTCCTCGTGATGAGCGCCATCGTGGGTGGGTTGATCGCGTGGGTACTCGCGCCGGGACGTGGCATCTTCCTCGCTGTCGGGCTTCTCGTGATCGTCGGACTGGCCCTGACGCTTAGAGCAGTGTTCCGACGCAATTGGGCTCCGGTGTCCGAGTTGATCGATGCCACGACCAGGTTGGGAGAAGGCGACTCCGGCGTTCGCATGGACGGACGAAGCAAGGGGCCGTGGTCGGCAGTAACCACGTCGTTCAACAGGATGGCGGAGCGACTCGAGGAAGACGATGAGAGACGCCGGCGTCTGATCGCAGACCTCGGTCACGAGCTTCGAACACCACTGACCGTCATACAGGGTGAGATCGAGGCGGTCCTGGACGGCGTCCACCCACCGGCGAGTCTTCGCAACGTCGTCGACGAGGTCGACCTGATGGACCGTCTTCTAGACGATCTGAGGACTCTGGCGCTCGCCGAGGCGGGACAACTGGCCCTCATCCTGGAACCGACCGACATCGGGGACTTGGCCGGGGATGTGGTGACGTCATTTTCGTCGATCATCTCCACCCAGGAGATCGAGTTGCAGCTGCACATAGCCAATGGCTCCGTCGTAGAGGTCGATCCGCACAGACTGCATCAGGTCATCTCCAACCTCGTGAGCAATGCCCTTCGTAAAATGCCGGACGGAGGGCGGCTCAGCCTGACAGTGGACGGACGGCGGATCACGGTCGAGGACACCGGACCCGGAATAGCCGACGCAGAAATCGATTCGATCTTCAACAGGTTCGAACGAGGATCCGATTCGTCGGGCTCGGGGCTCGGCCTGAGCATCGTCCGCGACCTGGTGGAAGCACATGGTGGAACGATTCGAGCCTCGAATCGGGTTGGCGGCGGAGCAGTATTCGAAATCGAGCTCGCCTAGCGGTCCCCCGCATCATCCCATCTCTCCGGCGTCGTCGTGGTCTCGGGGATCAGGGTGGTGGTGGGGTTGTGTTGTTTCTTGACGGGATCGGCATCCGCATCGGGGTCTGACACCCGCTCATCGGCCGGCCCGGGGGGTTCGGTCCTGGTTGGGTCATCTGTCTCCAGCTCGATCGGCTGTGGTCCTCGTCTCCTATCCAGCTCTTTGACCACACGATCGATGCGATTACTCAGAGTTGGATGATCCTCGGTGACCACGTCCCTCGCCACATCGACTCGACGAACAATCAATTCTTCGGGGGCATCTATATCGAATAGCACCTCCACCTCACGCACCCTGTGTTCGAGCGGGGCGTTCGAGTCGAACACTCGAACTACCGGTTCCACGACCCGCTTGATCGGGTAGAGAAGATCGCCCGGGACGGAATTCTCCGTTGCCAGGGCAACAACCGGTACCACGAGTACCAGCGCCAGAGCCAGCGCCAGGAGGCGACCATGACCTCGGGACGTTCGCGCCCTTTCCC
>JBAVIK010000258.1:0-6803 GCA_049686815.1 Acidimicrobiia bacterium
TCAGAACCAGGATGCCGATGATCATCCCACCGTCGTCGGGCGACAGGCCGAGGAATGGCAGAGCCGTGAGGATGAGGGCGAGCAGAACTGCCGCCACCGTGCTGCCCACGAAGGTGGCCCGTCCACCTGCCAGAGATGCTCCACCCAAGACTGCTGCGGTGATGCTGTTCAGGGCATAGCTGGAGCCAACCTGGGCATTGCCGATTGGTGACCGGGCCATGACGAAGAATGATGCGACTGCCGCCAGGACGCTGGCGAGAATCAGGGCGCGCACCCGAATCCAATTGGTCTTGATGCCCCCTCGCTTCGCTGACCGTTCATCGAATCCGACGGCTCTCACGTTGAGCCCCGAGCCAGAAGCATGGAGCCACAGGTCGGCGGTGCTGGCCGCGAGCACAATGACGATGAAGGCGATTGGGATCGGCCCAACGCTGGTGGTCAAGAATGAAGCAAGGTCGGCGCTGATGATCCCTTGAGCGGTGGGTCGCAACGTCAGCGAAATCCCGTCGAGGATGCTGAGCGTGGCGAGGGTTGCGATGATCGATGGGATCTTGACCCCGCGTATCAAACCCGCGTTGATCAACCCGAGACCCACGCCGGCAACGAGTATCACGCCGGCTCCCAGGAGAATCTGAGCGACAGAGGCTTCTCCACGAATCAGGAATGAGGCGAGCACGACGCCAAAGCCGATCATCGCTCCAACTGAGAGATCCAGGTAACCGACGAGGATTGCGTTGGTTTGGGCCATCGCCACGATGGCAAGAGGCATGGCGAGAAGAAGGACGTTGTAGGTGTTTGTCGAGTTGATGAACCCCTCGAAGCGGGAGTTGGTGTAGAGGAGTAGCGCACCAATCAGGAGGATTTGGAGGGCCACCGGCATCCAAAGCCGCACTTTGACGACCTTGCGCCATTTGTTCTTGTCCCTGGCGTTGCGGATTACCTTCCGGACGATCTGGCGTGCCGAGTCCGCTCTTGTCTCTGGCAGGGGTGTGCTCATTTGGCGTCCTGGTTGGCTGGTGCCTTGGGCATGGCGACGCCGAGAGGAGATCGGGCCGCCTTCGACATCCCTGGCCCCCGAACGATGGCTTCGACGATACGAACCTCGTCCAATTCATCGCCTGGAATCTCTTCCACGATCGTTCCCCGAGACATGACCAGCACGCGGTCACATAGACCGGACAGCTCGATTGGATCGCTCGACTTGATCAACAGAGCGGCTCCCGCGTCGCTCCGTGTCCGGAGAGCCTGATAGATGTCGAAACGGGAACCAACGTCAACACCCTGAGTGGGTTCATAGGCGAGGATCACCGCCGGTTCTCTCAGGAATGATCGGGAAACCGAAACCTTCTGTTGATTGCCACCAGACAAGAACTCGACAGGTTGTGCCAGGGAGGGGGTACGTATCTCCAGCTGTTCGACGAGATCTTCGACCGCAAGTCGCTCCGACCTTCTCCGCAGAATCCCAAGTGAAGAGAACCGACGCAACGATTGGATAGTGGCGTTGACTTTGACACCCAACACGCCCATGAGTGCCTCGTGTTTTCGATCCCCGGGCAGCAGCATGACCCCTGCCCCGACTGCTTCGTGGGTGGAGATCAGGCTCAGCTCCTTGTCGTCACAAACCACACGACCGGCCCGCGGAGGTGTTCGGCCTGAGAGACAATCGAACAGTTGTGACTGCCCATTTCCTTCTGCGCCCGCAATCCCGACGATCTCGCCGCTTTCCAACGTGAAGGAGACGGGTCCAAAAGACTGCCCTTGAAGGGCATCAACGACCAATATCTCCCGCCGCTGCTCCACTGGGAGGGCGGATGGCGGAAAGGCCGCTTCGAAGGGACGGCCAACGATTCGCTCGACCAGTTCACCCTCACTGGTCGTGCCAGCATCGAAAGTGCCGCGGTTCTGCCCGTCTCGCAAGACCGTGACTCGGTCGGCTACCTCGAGTACCTCAGGCAACCGGTGACTGACATATACGACTCCGATGCCACGATCCCGGCAGGCGACGACGGTCCGATGCAGGGCCTCGACTTCGTCAGGGCCCAGAGCCGTGGTCGGCTCGTCGAGAAGCAGCACTCTGGGATGGGTGACCAAGGCCTTGGCCACCTCGAAAAGCTGACGCTCCGCGAGAGTCAAGAATCCGGCTGGGGCGTCGGGGAACAACTCAAGGTCCAGATCAAAGTCGGCGAGGACCCGACGGGCCCACTTCTTCCGTTGCCAGAACGGAGGTCGCGATTCGGGCGGCGCCGCGAAATAGAGATTGTTCTTTACCGGCTCGGCGCCGACTGAGGAGCCATCTTGATAGGCCATCGCCAAACCCAGCTTTCTGGCGAGGGCAGGTGAATCGCGCCGCAGAGGTTTGCCCCCGATCTGAATGGTGCCCAGATCGGGGTCTACAAACCCTGATGCAATTCCTAGGAGAGTGGATTTTCCCGAGCCGTTCTCACCGACCAGGGCATGAACCTCGCCGGCGCGACAGTCGAAGCTGACATTGGTCAGCGCTCGAACGGCCCCGAACTGACGGGATACTCCCGTCAGTTCGAGGACCAGTTCGTTGTTCACCACTTGTTCTCGAGAATTGCTATCGATTATCCGCCTCCGAACATCCGCACCAGCACCGCGTCAGGCACGAGCGAAGTTCCCGAGACGACTGCGTTGACCCTGTCCGGGTTGCAATCGTCAGCGGTCACCTGTCGCATCACATGCGGCACGACGATCTGGCCGGGCACGTCGGCGCCTTGTAGCTCGAGCATCGCAGCGGTGACACCAGTCCGTGACTGGAAGTTGCCACCTGCCGAGTAGTAGATGTTGTAGGTCGGCTCGTTGCGGTCCGCCCAATCGCAGAACAATGTCTGCTCATCGGTGCGCAGAGCGACTGTCAGGTTTTCAACCGGGATGCCGAGCTCGTCGTAGGCCTGCAGGGCCGTGAACAGCCCGTCTGAGTATTCGTATACCCATCCGGCGATTTCGGGGTTGGTGGTCAACAGACCACGGACTGCGTCCAGGGCAAAGGTGTTCACCCAGAATGTGTCACCTGTTGTCGTGTTCTCATCGGGTGGCGGATTCACCAATTGGGATCCTCCATCAGCGAGCGCCTGCGTGGCACAACGCTGCCATCCGAGAGACAGTGCGTTCCCCGGTGTTCCACCGAGCATTCCCACTTCACCACCACTGACGTTCTCGTTGAGGACTTCGGCGAAGCTCTCACCAAGTGCACACAGGTCTTCACCCACGACCGTCGCGTAGTCCTCACCAGGCACCAATGCACCCTCCTGTCCCGGAAGGCCGACATAGCCAGCTGAGAAGGAGATGTAGGGGATACCTGCAGCCTTCGCTTCCAAGAGCACAGGGCTCAGATAGGCGCCCCAATCCGGATAGCCGACGATGAAGTCAACCGGGTACTGGATCAGGAACTGGATGTCGTTGACAGCTGGGTCACCTTCGAAGTTGGCAGCCGTCGAGACAATTGTTCCGATGTCCGGGTAGGTGAGCGCCTGGAGGATGGCCTCCATGTGGCTAACACCACGCCAGACGTTGACGGTGTCGCCGCCACCATCGGCGTAGCCCATCACCAGATCGCCGCCGCTGCCGGTATCACAGACTTGGTTGCTCCAACACTCCATTGCCTTCTCGATCGTGGCCTCGTCGAGGTCCTGATCGGCACGGGAGATCGAGGCAAGGATGATGTTCCAGCTGTCGTCGTCGGACGGTGTCACGGTGCCCAGGGCCTTGGTAACCAGGACCGGGTCAGCCATGCTCGGGTCTTCCCCGTATTCGGCGAGAGGATTCTCGTCACCGCCCGCCGTTGTCGTGGTGTCACCACTAGGCGCCGCTGTCGTTGCCGGAGCCGCCTCAGTGGTGGTCGCCGCCGCGGCAGCGGTGGTCGTCGTTGAGTCGGCGTCGCTCGGGGAACACGCGGCAGCAATCAGCGCTAGAACCCCGATCAAGCCGACAATCGTTCTTTTCTTCATTTCCTCCTCCAATTGGGCGTTGATGCCCTAGGTTTCTTTCTCATGTGCGGCCGATTCGTTTTGGTCGAATCTCCTTTCTCAACCGGGGTCACCGATTGAGTTATTCGTCCCTTCTCCTTCCAGACGTCGTGGTCGTCGACGCTCGCGGAGCACTCGCTCCACCGCTTTGATGATCCGATCGCCCGAAACCAACATGCCTCCGATGATCACCAGGCCGAACACCACGAACTGGAGAGCCGTGGGCAGGCCCAGTGCGCGCATCATTTGATTGAGGCCAGTGAGGAAGAAGGCAGCAGCCAAGGTGGACAAAGGGCTTCCAAGGCCGCCGGTGAGTGAGGCTCCGCCGATGACAACGGCAGCGATTGGGCCCAGAAGATAGGGGGAGCCGATGTTCACTCCTGGGTTGCGGAGCAAACCAGCAAGAGCCACTCCGGCGATGGCATAAAACATCGCTGCCACGACGTAGACCAGGATCTGGTTCAAAGTCACCCGCACACCGACGACCTGGGATGCGACTGGGTTGGCGCCTACCACCTGGAATCTGCGCCCGACGGAAGTGTATCTCAAGGCGATGATCAGGAGGAGGGTGATGACCAGCCCGATCCAGAAGATAGGGCTCATGCCGAAGATTCGAGTCGAAGTCCACGCAGATAGGCCGGGTGGCACCGAGCTCTGAACCGGAAATGTCCGGACATAGCGATTGACCAGACCAATCACCACACCACCCATTGCCAGGGTCACGATCAGCGCGTTGAGTTTGAGACCGCCAATGAGGATTCCGTTGACAAGGCCGATCACCGCGGCAACTCCCAGTGCCGTGAGAATCGCTAGCCAAATTCTGGTGTCCGACTGTTGCCCTACCCCAACCATGATCATCGCCGCCAGCGTCAGGGTGCCCGGCACACTGAGATCGATTCCCCCAGTCATGATCACCAGCATCTGACCAAGCGCCGTGATGCCGAGCAACGCTCCGAAGGGTGCGATTGCCGACAACGCGACACCGCTGAGTGTGGCTGGCGCCCATATCGAGGCGACCACCACGAGAAGCAAAAGCGCGAGATACACCGGCATGTATCGCGACGCGACGACAAAGGAGGTCAGTGCTGACGAAGGCGCTCGTGTTGTGGTCATGTCGCTTCTCCGGCTTGCACGAGCAGACCGGCTTCTTCGGATATCCGGGTTTGAGCGGCGATGGCAGCAGTGCGTGCCGAATGGGTGTCGGCGACCAACGCACCGTCGCGCATGAGAGGCTCACCGTCAACGAAGACCCAATCCACATTGGAAGTGTCCATACCCCATACCACTGCTCCAATAGGATCGTTGAGTGGTGCGATGTTGGGTCGGTCGGCCCGCAAAACGATGATGTCGGCCTTCTTTCCCGGCGTCAGGGATCCTGTGATGTCACCCAGTCCTACCGCTCCGGCACCGTCAGTGGTGGCATAGCGAATCACGTCTCTGGTGCTCAAGAGATTGGGGACGCCCCCCTTGCCCGCCAGTTTCAGATCGAACAACGTGGCGTGCTGGATCGAGTTCACCGTTCTCATCTGGGAGAAGAGATCCCCTGGCGCTTCCAGCTCACCGCCGATGCCCAGCCCGGGACGAATCCCGATGTCGATGAGCTTCTGAAGAGGTGGGGCGCCGAGACCGGCAATCATTTCGATTGTTGGTGTGAGCGAAACATGGGCACCGGACGAGGCGATCGCGTCCAGGTCAGCGTCGTCGAGCTTGGTGCAATGCACCAGGGTGACGTCTGGTCCGAGCAGCCCGGCCTCGACAAGACCGGCTGTGATGCCCCGTTCTTCGGAGGTCGAGCCAACATGGGCATGGATTCGCAGCCCTTGCTCTCGTGCAACTCGCCATTCCTCAGCCAACAAGCTCGTTTCGAGTTCGGCGGGGCTTTCGGATCCAAACGCGACGGTTGTCCGGGGACCCATGGCTCCAGACACCTGTTCCTTGCTCGTCCGGGGTTGCCCGCGCCGTCCGTTCCAAGGGTTGACCGCACCAACGAAAATGGTTCTCAGCCCGGAGTCGGTGTGCGCCTGGAGAGCGGCCTCCGCGAGTTGATCTTGGAAGCTGAGCTCTGCCCAGTCGACCACTGTGGTGATCCCGGCCTCGGCGGCGCCGAGGAGCCCGATCAGGGTGGCCGCGTAGACATCATCCGGCTTGTAGAGGGCTCCGTAGACTTCCGGGCCGGCTATTGCAGCTTGTGTCCCGAGATTGCGGAAGAGGGAATTCCACAGGTGACGATGAGTGTCGACGAACCCGGGCATGACGATGGTGTCGGTGCCATCGACAACTTCAGCATCGCGTGAACGAAGACCCGTGCCGATCTCCGAGATCAAGTCGTTCTCGATGAGGACGTCTGCTTGCCGGAAATTCCCCACCGACTTGTCCAGCGTGAGAACGCAGCCACCCTTTATGAGGACACGGTGCTCCACGTCAACCGGTCCCGCCGTCGAGCGATTCGAGGATCGTCTGGTAGATGCGGTCGACCGAAGGGATCGCCAGATCCTCCAGGGCGGCGGCTGAAGGCAGGGGGATGTGAGGCGTCGTGATCCGGATGCTCGGGCCGTCGAGGTCCCAAAACACTTCTTCGCCGACAATGGAAACGACCTCCGCACCCCATCCGCAGAGACGAGGGTTCTCCTCGACAGTGAAGAATCGCCCTGTCTTGGACGCCGATTCGAGGATGGTTCTCGTATCGAGGGGGACCAGGGAGCGAACGTCGATCACCTCGACCGACACTCCATCGTGTTGAAGCCTCTCAGCCGCTTCGAGGGCTCGGGGAACCATCAACGCCAATGCAGCGACAGTGGCGTCGTCCCCTTCCCGCAC
>JBAVIK010000259.1:0-6654 GCA_049686815.1 Acidimicrobiia bacterium
CCTGTTTGTGCGACACCCGTCCCCCTGCCCCTTTTCGCAACGCTACAAACAACGGATGAGAAGCGTCGGGGTAGGCGGCGGGAGCCGAGTCCACAACCTCGAAGCCGTCGGCCGCTGCGCACACCGACGTCAGGTGCTCAAACGCCTCCTCCATCGTGCGATCCGGCGAGAATCGATAGTTGACATTCATCTCGAATCGCGAGGGGATGATGTTGTTGGCCACCCCGCCCGAAGCTCGTGTGATCGAGATCACTTCCTTGAATTCCAAACCCTCGAGGACGTGGGGCTCGGGCTGGCGTGAGTCCATTTCGGTGAGAAAGCCACCGGCGCGGCTGATGGCGTTGCGACCGAGCCACGGCCGTGCCGAGTGTGCTGCTTCCCCTTCGAACCAAACCTTCGCATTGATCGATCCCTGACAACCCAGGTGCATCTCCCGGTTGGTCGGCTCCATGACCACACCTGCCTCGGCCTGCTCGATCGCGGGGAGTGCGTCGAGCACCCGGACCAGGTCATTGCCACTGAGTGGGCCTTCCTCACCTGCATAGAAGATCCCGACCAGCCGCCCGTCCTCGAGATCCTCGAGCAGATGGATCATCACCGCGAGACCCGCTTTCATGTCGGTTGTTCCCAACCCGTACATCCGATCGGCTTCGATCCGAGCCCCAACGTGACCCTGAAGTGGGACCGTGTCGGTGTGTCCGACTAGCAGCAGGCTTCCTTCTCCTGGCTCTCCAACCACCAATGAATCGTGGATCTTGGTTTGGGGGAAATCACGGAGACGCTCGGCTATGGCGTCCCGAATGGCGGCCTCGTTGCCAGTCTCAGAAGGGATATCTACCAGCCACTGGAGGGTCTCGATGAGATTCGACACGCCGGCAAGGTAACACCCCGCCACTACTCTGACGAGGGTGACCCAAGCAGGCGCCCATGCGGTTGGCATCGCCACATTCGCCGGAGACTCGATCCTCGATGTGTGGTACCCCGATCCCCACTCGGTCGACGCGGCCCATCTCGAGAACCTCGTTGGCGCCGACACCGCCCGCGGTGTCGAACGTCGGATCGTAGAGACCCGGATTCCCGATCTGGGCCGGCCACCGTCGGAGCCAGCAGACGCATATCTACGTCTTCACCTTCTCTCTCACCGAATCCATCGCCCCCATGACATCAGCGTCGACGGGATATTTTCCGTGCTCAACAACGTCGTGTGGACCACTGAAGGCCCGTGTGCCGTCGATGGTTTCGCAGACACCAGGGCCAGATTGGTCGCGGCGGGGCGGACACCGGCGGTCACCTCGATCGACAAGTTTCCCCGCATGACCGACTATGTCGTCCCGAGTGGCGTTCGCATCGCAGACGCCGACAGAGTTCGACTTGGTGCCTACCTGGGTGAAGGCACCACCGTGATGCACGAAGGATTCGTCAATTTCAACGCCGGCACTCTTGGAACCTCGATGGTCGAAGGCCGGATCAGCTCCGGAGTGGTTGTCGGAGACGGGACGGATATCGGGGGCAGCGCCTCGATCATGGGGACGCTATCGGGGGGAGGAACCGAAGTGATCTCGATTGGCGAGCGTTGTCTTCTCGGAGCCAATTCGGGTATCGGGATCTCACTGGGCGACGATTGTGTGGTGGAAGCAGGGCTCTATGTGACCGCCGGAACGATCGTCACGCTTCCCGACGACTCGGCGGCGAAGGGCCTGGAGATGTCGGGTATAGACAACATGCTCTTCCGCCGTCACTCTGTGACTGGAAGAGTCGAAGCACATCCTCGAACCGGTTCATGGGGCGGTCTCAACGCGGCGCTTCACAGCAACTAAGTGGTCACCCACCACTAGCGTCCGGACGTGCCATATCGCATTATCTATGTCGGACTTGGGCTCCTCGGGCTCGCAGCAATCGCTCTGGGAGTAGCACTTTCCACCGAAGGCGAAGAACTCGTCGTCCCGGAGGTTCTCGAATCGATCTCACCCGCGCCCGGCGATTTGGTGCCACTCCAAACCACTGTCTTGATCGACCTGCCGGTGGGGTACGCCGCTCAAATCGTCGTGGATGGATGGCCGATAACAGACGCACAGTTCACCGAAGCAACCGGGGTGTATCGGTGGGCTCCAAGCCCCAGCAGCCCCACGATTCAGGAATGGTCTGCGGGTGAGCACACTGTCCAGGTGACCTGGGATCGCTATTCGGGACTCCCGGACCGCGGTACCTTTCAATGGACCTTTCGGGTCGGTTGACTGGTTACTGCTCGAGCACGTCCAGACCCAGCTCGAGCATCTTTTCGAACATCTCGCCATTGATGATCGGAACCCCTAGCTCTTCGGCCTTCTTGGTCTTCGACGCACCCGGGCCCTCGCCGACGACGAGTGCCGTGGTGCGCCCAGAAACCGAGGCTGTTGCTTTGCCGCCACGCATTTCGATGGCGGCTTGCGCCTCTTCCCGGGTGAACCCGGGGACGGTGCCCGACACGACGAACGTTGCCCCGGCTAGAGCATCGGAGACGACATCTTCGTCGATTTGGTCAGCCAGCCTCACGCCTGCCCTACCGAGCTTCTCGACCAGGGCCCGGTTGGCGGGATCCGAAGACCAGTTGACGACCTCGCCGGCGATCACCTGACCGATGCCTTCGATTTCAGCAATTGCCTCTTCGGACGCAGTCATAACCCTCCTCAGGTCTCCGAAATGTCGCATGATGGTTCTCGCCACAGTGCCTCCGACATGGCGAATCCCCAACGCTGTCAGCAAACGAGCCGCGGGACGATCCTTGGCGGATTCGATTGCAGAGCGGAGATTGTCAACCGATATCTGGCCCCAACCCTCCTCAGAGAGAAGCTGGTCGACATCGAAAACGAATATGTCCGCCGGGTCGGTGATATATCCCCTGTCGAGTAGCAGATCGATCGTCTTGTAGCCCATGTGCTCTATGTCCATGCCACCTCGTCCGGCAAAATGGAACAACCACTCCCTGACCCGTGAGGGGCACTCGAAGCCGCCGGTGCACCGGGCCACTGCCTCACCCTCGACCCGGACTATCGGATGCCCGCAGAACGGGCACTCCGAGGGCATCTTCCACTTCTTCTCCTTGCCAGTTCGCGCGGCCAGTACCGGTCCAACCACTTCGGGAATCACATCCCCGGCCCGCCTGACGATCACCTGATCCCCGATCCTGACATCCTTCAATGCGACCTGATCCTGGTTGTGGAGAGTTGCCATACCGACGGTCGCACCACCCACGAACACTGGCTCGAGGACTGCAAAAGGTGTGGCCGCTCCGGTGCGGCCAATATTGATCCAGATGTCTACGAGCGTTGTCACCTGCTCTTCGGGAGGGAACTTATATGCAATGGCCCAGCGAGGTGCCTTTGCGGTGTAGCCAAGAGCAGCCTGATCCGACAACACGTTTGCCTTGATCACGACTCCGTCGGTTTGGTACGCCATTTCGTGTCGGGCCTCCTCGGAGGCTTCGACGTAAGAGAAGACTTCGTCCATGCCCGAGACCGAGGCACTTGCGGGGTTGACCCTGAGACCAAGAGAGCTCAGATACTCCATCGTCTCCCAGTGTGTCTCGAAGTCGGGTCCGTTGTCGATGAGACCCATCTGGTAGACCCAGATGTCCAAACCACGCTCGGCCGTGGCCGCAGTGTCTTTCTGACGCACAGACCCGGCGGCAGCGTTACGGGCATTGGCAAAAGGAGGTTTTCCGATTTCCTCTTGCTTCCGGTTCAGTGCCTCAAACGCGTCATAGGGCATGTAGACCTCACCACGCACCTCGAGCACCGACGGGACCTCTTCACCATGCAATCGGAGGGGTATCGAAGGAATCGTCCTGAGGTTTGCTGTGATGTCTTCACCGGTCGTCCCGTCCCCCCTGGTGGCACCGGTCACGAGAACACCGTCGCGATAGGTGAGAACCACTGCCAGTCCGTCGATCTTCAACTCGCATACATACCCGGAAGGGGGTCGTCCGAGCTGTCGCTCCATCCTCAGCTCCCAGGTTTCGAGGTCATCACGCGATTCGGCGTTGTCCAAAGAGAACAATGGTCTGAGATGACCAACCGGAGCAAAGAGCTCACCGACCGGAGCACCGATCCGCTGCGTGGGGCTGTCAGGAGTCACCAATTCGGGGTGGTCGGTCTCCAGCCCTCTCAGCTCTTTGAGTAGAGCGTCGAACTGCGCGTCCGAGATGATCGGCTCATCGAGGATGTAGTAGCGATGACTGTGCTCTCGAATCTCGGCGCGAAGGTTCTCGATTCGCTGGGGGACGCTCGCCATACGTGACCTACGCGAACCGGATCACAAGTTCGTGCTGGAGATGAGCCCTCCGCCGAGAACCCGATCTTCCAAATAGAAGGCGACTGTCTGGCCAGGTGCCACTGCTTCCTGTTTTGTGGCGAAAGTGAGGTTGGAACCGTTGAGGGAGGCAAGAACGGGCTCTCCATGCGCTCGAAACTGTGCGGTTATCACGCCCGAAGCGCCAACACCGTTCGCCCAGGTGATGTCACGCAATTCGACTCCCGATACAGCGAGATCCGCTCTTTCGCCGATCACCACAGTCGAAGTCGACGGTTCGATACGAACAACGAAACGTGGTTCGCCGACCGAGACTCCAAGCCCGCGGCGTTGACCGACGGTGAAGCCAACGATGCCGTCATGCGTAGCCACATCGGTGCCTTTCATGTCGACGACCTTGCCAGGAGTGAATACCTCAGGAGCGTTCTCCTGAAGGAATGATCGATAGTCACGCTGCCCAACGAAACAGATGTCCTGAGACTCGGGCTTATGGGCGCTACGCATACCCATCGAGGCCGCGACACGGCGAACCTCCTTCTTGGTCAACTCCCCAACGGGAAGCCGGGTGCGCTTCAGCTCCTTCTGGGTCAACATCGAGAGGACATACGACTGGTCTTTGGCAGGATCGGTGCCCCTCAGAAGTGTCCAGATACCGTTGGTCTCGTGGTTGCGGGCATGATGACCAGTGACCAGGACATCACAGTCGAACTCATCGAGCTGATTCAATAGGCGGTCGAATTTCACCGTTCGGTTGCACTCGATACATGGATTCGGGGTTTGACCGGACGCGTATTCATGGATGAAGCCGTTTACCACCCCATCTCGGAAGTCTTCGGTGTAGTCCAACACGTAATAAGGGATTCCCAGCTCCGCCGCCACCCTTCTTGCGTCTTCGGCATCGGAAACGGTGCAGCAGCCGGCGGTGGGTGCCTCGCCGTTCGGGCCCGACCACAGCTTGAGAGTCACCCCGATGGCCTCGTGGCCCTCGTCTTTGACCAGTGCAGCAGCAACCGAGGAGTCGACACCTCCAGACATCGCCACGAGAGCTCTCATCGCAGTTGGCCTACGAGGTCAACGACTATCCCGGCGGCGGCGCGCACCTCCTCGATGGTGGTCGTCCAACCGATAGAGAACCGCACGCTTTCCCTGGCCTCCATCGCCGAGAGCCCCATGCCTTCGAGAACGTGAGACACGGTCGCCGCGCCAGACTGACAGGCGGACCCTGCCGAAGCCGCCACCCCGGCGCGGTCGAGGCGCATGAGAAGTGTCTCGTTGCGGATGCCTGGTATTCGAACATTGAGGTGATGGGTAGAGCGCGCGTGTCGCGCGCCATTCACTTGAACCTCATCGATGCCAGACGTGAGCAGTTTCTCCAACTCGTCACGGAAACGAGAAGTTTCGGATCTGAAGCGCTCCCGGTCGGCGAGGGTCAACTCCATCGCTCGCGCCAGGCCGACAGCACCCGCCACGTCGTGGGTGCCAGAACGCCGGCCCAACTCCTGGCCGCCACCGTGAATGACCGGCTCGAGTGGGGTGCCCTCTCTCACAAACAGACATCCAGTGCCCTTGGGCCCTCCGAACTTATGGGCAGTGAGACTCAACATGTCCACCCCAAGACGCGAGAGGTCGATCTTCTCCCCAGCGAAGGCTTGCACAGCGTCGCTGTGGACCGCCACGTCGGGGTATTCGCGATGGACTCGTTCGGCGATAGAAGTGAGGTCCTGGATCACCCCGGTCTCATTGTTGACAAGCATGACCGAGACGAGCGCGGTGTCACCGTCGATTTGCCCCAGGAGGACGTCGATATCGACCAGCCCTTCGCCGTCGACACCGACGAGGGTGACGGCCGTGCCAAACCTCTCAAGCAGGTCGACGGTTTCGAGGACGGCCTCATGCTCGGTTGTCACCGTGACCACTCCGGACCTGGGTCTGGTGGTGTTCCACGACAGCCCTTTGAGCGCGAGGTTGTCTGATTCGGTGCCGCCAGACGTGAACACGATCTCCATTGGCTTGGCTCCAATGCATTCCGCGACACGCTCACGTGCCTCTTCCAGGCCGTTCTTGGCCTTTCGCGAGACGTCATGAACACCCGACGAGTTCCCAAAGAACTCGAGGGCGTAGGGCTCCATAGCGTCCCAGACTTCGGGACGCATTGGTGTGGTTGCAGCGTGATCGAGGTAGATCATGTCGAAGCGACAATTGTCGCAGAAACCCGTGCCTTGGCGACTCCCGCATATGCTGCCTGGCGGAGATTCACATGAGTCAGATAGCTGTTTCGAGGACGGTCGATGCACCAGTCGATGTGGTGTGGGCGGCACTGGCCGATCTCGAGAGCCACCCAACCTGGATGAAGGATGCCCTCACCCT
>JBAVIK010000260.1:0-30721 GCA_049686815.1 Acidimicrobiia bacterium
ATAGCCCATGTTCTTTGAAGCTGTTCGACAATCAGATTCCAGCGACGACCGTCTCGATCGCCTCACTTCTCCACTCATCCGGTGCGCCGTGTGTCGCTGCTTGGATGAACAGCACTTGATTTGCACCGGATCCCTCGAGGTCGACCATGAGCGTCCGGTCTGAGGCCGTCAGCAAAAGCGAATGGGGGGGATCGCTGATAATCGGCGACAACCCGGCGAGAGTCCCGGGGCCTTCGGCGAGGAGCTCTTGGAGGCGGTTCCACGTTTGAGTCCTGTCCGGTGCGGGGACATACCGGCACTCAGCCGTGCGGGTGACACTCTCCGCCGATTCGAGGGCGTAGCGAAGCGAAGCCATGAACAACCGCCAGCCTCGTCGGACATCTCCATAGAACCCGTCCCAGTCGTCGATGTCTTGGTCGGACATGGAGTGGATCAGCGTCAGTCGGGTTGTGGTTCCTTCGGTCTCGATCAGCCACTCTTCGGCGCCTACCTCCTCATCACCGTTCAGATATGCCAGGCGAATCCGTCGGTTGGTTTCGAGGTCGGTTACCTTCGCGACGATATTCATCGCATCCCCCCATTCGACGACGCGTGCCCCACCAACCCGTGTGTCGATGTTGGCGCCAGTGCCAAACCAGCTGGCCAGCCCGTCGGATGTGGTGAGACAACGCCACACCTCCTCGGGTGAGGCATCGATCCTGACCTCGAATCGGTCGCGTCGATCAGCCATTACTCGGTCGCCGCTTTAGGGAGGATCGACGTCGTCACTCGTATCGCAAGCCCCTGTGGATGGTTGTGATCGGCGAGGACTGTTGCAAGGGCTTCAAGGAGCGAGTTGAGTGCGGCCGGGTTTTTCAGCCTGATTTCGGTTTCGAGGCTGGCTGACAGGATCCTTTCGCCAGCCTCGGCTGACTGTTGGGCTACAGCGGCGGCCAGACGGATCGTCTCGGACGCTGCGGCCACTACGCCGGAGAGTCCGGCTGCATCACCTCTGGTGAGGCTCACTCCCGCGAATGCGCTTGGGTCGACGAGCACCACGTCCGCCGAGCGACGCACGATTCTCTCCGTGAATCCCCGTCGCTGGCGTGTTCCAACCAACTCCACCAAGCCTGCTGCCTCCAATGTCCTCAGGTGGTAGTTCACCCGCTGACGCGAAGTGTCCAGCTTGGTAGCTAGACCGGTTGCCGACCCTGGCTCATCGAGGTTCTCGAGGATCAGCCTGCGAAATCCGTTGGCTACCCCGGCAACCTCGTCCGGGTCGCTTATCAGCGAGATGGTTTGCTGGCTCTCGCTCACATGAATTGGTCGATCAGGATCGAGTTGCCGTCTGGATCCTTGAGCGTTATCGAAGCGGGCCCTTTGATGTTGTCACTGTCGATTTCGGTTTCCAGTCCCACAGCGGAACCCTGGATGTGCTCCTGGATCAAGCGAACGTCGACGAAATCCTCCAGCATCTCCATGCGATTGGTCAGACCTGGATTGAATGTGAGGATATTTCCTTCGAACATGCCGTGGAAGATTCCGATCGTCGCCTCGCCATTCTTGAGAATCTGGTAGCCGTGATTCAGGTCACCACCAACTACCTCGAAACCCAGCGTCTCGTAGAAAGCTCGAGATACATCCAAATCCTTGACATTCAATGAGATCGAGAACGCCCCCAACTCGAGGTTGCCCGGTAAAGACTTGTCGGCGTGTGGGATGGTCGGTAGGTCAAACGTCAATGCATCTCCTTGGTCTGAGAGTCAACAACATATCTATTGACAAATACTTTTGTCAATAATCGGATGGATGCGACCCAACCGGCCAAAGCACTAGCTTCCTCGAATCGACCTAGGAGACGTGGATGGCTGGCCCAATGCAGATGTACCTATACGTACACGATGCAATTCTGCGCGAAGTGGCGGATCTCGAGATCCGCGCAAAAGAGCTGAACCGGGACGATAAGGACGAAGTGAACGAGCTCGCCGACAGGCTTGGCTGGTTTCACATGATGGTGAGGAAGCACGAGCAGACGGAGGAAGAAGTCTTGTTTCCAGCGCTGAACGAGCGGATCCGGTTTGTCGCTGAGACCTACCAATACGATCACGACGATTTCGATGCTCACGCTTTCAGTGGAGTTGACGATGCTCTTGCCGGGCTGCGTAGTGGGGGAGGGACAAATCAGCTCAAAGCAAGTGCTGAGCTTCTCTACCGGCAGAACGTTGCCCTCCATGAGCACATGCGACTTCACATTTCAAAGGAGAACGAACTCCTCATCCCGAAGCTCGACATGGAGTTCGATGTTTCAGAGCAGGCCGAGATTGCCGGGGCGATGGCAGGAATGGTCGATCCACAATTGATGGGTCAGCTCGTCATATTCATGTACAGGGGCCAGACGCTGACTGACAGAGTCGGGATGGTGACGTTCCTCAAGTCCATCTTGCCGCCAGAGGCATACACCAATCTCAGCTCCGGTCTAGAAGCGATCGACGTCTCTGCCTGGGCCGCCGTGGAATCCCGACTGCCTGCTTGAGTTTGCCCCTGGTTGTCGGGGGCATACTCGAATCTGTTGGCTGCCTGAAAAACTCCCCTCATGGTCGCGGCAACACTCCCACGGTGAGGTCCAAAGGTGTGCGAACACAACATGGGAGACCGACGACAATGAGCCGGGATGAGGGTCCGGCATCTGCTTGCGATTTCGACGCTGACGTTGGGTGCTTGCACCACTGCAATCCCATCGTCGTCCACTGTTGGCGAGCCGGTCGTGAGCACCGTGGATCTTGAAGTCACCACTACGACCGTCACGACACCATCTGATGGACCTGCAACCACGACATCGACCGCGATACCGGTCGAGACCTTGACCATCGAAGTCTTTCCAGTCCCCGCCGGATCCCGGCCACATGATGTAGCACCTGCCCTCGACGGTGGTGTTTGGTACACCGCTCAGGGTTTGGGCGAGCTTGGTTGGCTCGATCCGGAGACCGGTGAGACCCGACAAATACCCCTCGGCCCGGGCTCCCGACCCCATGGCGTCATCATCGACTCAGCGGGAATACCGTGGGTCACCGATGGCGGTCTGAACGCCATAGTCAGCGTGAATCCGGACACCGGGGAATCCACGATCTTCCCACTCCCGGACGACACATCGGACGCCAATCTCAACACGGCCACGTTCGCAGCAGACGGCACGCTCTGGTTCACAGGCCAAAATGGTATCTACGGGGCTCTCGACGTCGAGACCGGCGAGACGCAGATTTTCCAGGCTCCTGGCGGGCGTGGGCCCTACGGGATAACCACGACTCCGGATGGGACGATCTTCTATGCCTCATTGGCTGGATCCTTCGTGGGACTGGTCGACGAGGACGGCTCGACAGTTGTCCTCGACCCACCAACACCCAACCAGGGTGCGCGTCGAGTCTGGTCGGATTCGGTAGGAACGATCTGGGTCAGCGAATGGAATACCGGTCAGTTGAGCCGGTACGTCCCCGGGACCGATGAATGGTCGTCATGGCTTCTGCCAGGGGAGACACCTGCGGCATATGCGGTCTATGTCGATGAGCTGGACATCGTCTGGTTGAGTGATTTTGGTTCCAATTCCTTGGTCCGATTTGACCCGACCTCGGAAGTGTTCACCACATATCCGCTGCCACATGATCCCGGTGACGTACGACAAATTCTCGGCCGCCCTGGCGAGGTATGGGGTGCCGAGTCAGCCGCCGATCACCTCGTCTTGATCAGAACCAGATGAGGACGCGGCTCATTTCGAGTAGGTGGCGATCCATCGGTCGATATGTTCGACCAGCCATTCTCCGTCAGGAACTTCGTCGATGATCAAGGCTCGAAAGTAGATCCCCGAGGCGAGATCGTCGGTCATCTGCAAGCTATCCGTCCCCGACGGGAGCTCTCCTCGATCGATCGCATGGTCGATCACTTCACTGCATGACTTCCGCCGAGCCCAGGTGAATCGTCGCTTCATCTCACCCAACTGCTCGTCGCGGGTCGATTCGGAGAGAAAGGATGCGAAGACCGCCTTCCTTGATTGATCGGAGAGCAGTGAGCAGAGGTGACTGAAATTCTGACGGAGGTCGGTGCGGAGGTCACCGGTGTCAGGAGTCTCAATCGATTCAACGCTCTTGCCCACGGATTCCATGAGTAGGGCCGGCCGACTAGGCCAATGCCGGTAGATCGTTGAACGGGCGACACCGGAGCGTTCCGACACCGCCTCGATTGTGGTGCGGCCAAAACCGACTTCGCCGATCAGTTGAGTTGTCGCGTCAAGCACCAGGCGTCGGGTCCGTTGAATTCGTGGGTCGACATCGGGTGTGGTTGGCATGGCTGAACCTATCATAAACGAAACACAAGTGTTGCGCTATGCAACACATGTGTCCTATAGTTTCACTGACACACCATTGACCATCAGTGAGGAGATGTGATGGCCCGGATTACTCAAGAGCAGAAATACCAGCGGAGATGGTGGACTCTCGGTGTTCTGAGTCTCAGCCTCGTCATCATTGGCCTGGACAACACCATTCTCAACGTTGCCATCCCGACACTCCAGAGTGAGCTCTCCGCGTCGGCTTCGGAGCTCCAGTGGATGGTCGACTCCTATGTTCTGGTGTTCGCCGGTCTGTTGCTCACGATGGGCGCGGTTGGCGATCGGTTCGGACGGGCACGCATGCTCTTTGCCGGTCTCACCGTCTTCGGGTTGGCCAGCGTCTATGCGGCTTTCACTCTGACGGCCGGCGAGCTGATAGTAGCCCGGGCCGTGATGGGCGTCGGAGGCGCCATGATCATGCCGGCCACGCTCTCCATCATCACTGATGTGTTCCCCAGAGAGGAACGCGGGCGAGCAATTGGAATTTGGGCTGCTGTCGCCGGGATGGGAATCGGGCTCGGACCGATTGTCGGCGGCCTTCTCCTGGAGAACTTCTTCTGGGGCTCGGTCTTCCTGGTGAACGTCCCAATCGTCGTCACGGCTCTGATCCTGGGATACTTCCTCGTGCCGGCAAGTCGGGACCCCGAGGCGACGCCACTCGACATCAAGGGCGCATTCACTTCCCTGGTCGGTGTCACCGCTCTGGTTTTCGCCATCATCGAGGGTCCCGCGGAAGGGTGGACCTCGCCAGTCGTCCTCTCGGCCTTTGTCGTTGCAGTTGTGTTCCTGGTTGCGTTCATGGTGATCGAGCGACGGACGACTCACCCGATGCTGAACCTGGACTACTTCAGGAATCCGAGGTTCTCTGGAGGTGCAACCGCAATCAGCATCGCCTTCTTCGCCCTGTTCGGGGTGATCTTCCTCCTCACCCAATACCTTCAGTTCGTTCTCGGCTACACCGCGCTCGAGGCAGGGGTGAGGACCGCTCCTGTGGCGTTGGGCATCGTCATTGGTAGTGCAACCGCACCCCGGCTCGCTGAACGTCTTGGTGCAACGAAAGTGGTCGCGTTCGGTCTGTTCGTGCTGGCAGCGACTCTGGTTTCCTTCACATTCCTCGGGGTAGCCACAGGCTATGCGGTCATTGGGATCTCGCTCGTTGCCATGTCATATGGAATGGGCAACGTCATGGCTCCATCAACAGATGCGGTCATGGGAGCTGTTCCGGTGGCAAAAGGCGGTGTCGCCTCGGCTACCAACGATGTCACCCGACAAATCGCCGGCGCCTTGGGGGTTGCGGTCATCGGTTCCGTCTTCAACTCGGCGTATCAAACAAACATGGAGCCTGCCGTGGCGCTGCTACCGGCGGAGGCGGGCGAGCTCGCATCCAACTCGATTGGCGCAGCACTCGCCGTGGCCTCACGGCTACCCGCTGAGGCCGGTGCGGCGCTCACCGCTGCTGCCCGGGAGGGCTTTGTCGATGCCATGGGTAGCGCCATTTGGATTCCGGTGGCGATTGCCACCATCGGGGCATTTCTCGTGATCCGGTTCTTCCCGCCTCATCATCTCGCTCCAGCGGCGGAGCCGGGAGCGGTCGACGAGGGAGCTTCAAACGAGGTGACCCCCTGAGTCAGTAGGTTTCTGGTTTCACCCACGAGGAGACCACATGTCCCGGGCGATCTCAGCCGGACCAACTGACTCACCGTTGATACATCAAACGATCGGGGCCAATCTCGAGCAAACCGCGACGCGTTTTCCTGACCGCGAGGCGTTGGTCGTGCCCCACCAGCAGGTGCGTTACACCTATCGCGAGTTCGACGATGCGGTGAACTTGGTGGCCCGCGGCCTGATCCACCTGGGCATCGATGTCGGAGACCGGGTGGGTATCTGGAGCCCGAACAATGCCGAATGGGTTCTGATTCAGTACGCCACGGCAAAAATCGGGGCGATCCTGGTGAATATCAATCCCGCATATCGCACGTCGGAATTGGAATACGCCCTCAACCAGTCCGAGTGCAAGTTGCTCGTTTCGGCCAGGTCACATCTCAGTTCCGACTACGTATCGATGGTCTCAGAAGTGCGGCCAAACGTCTCCTCGCTGGAGCAGGTCATGTTTCTCGAGACACCGGAGTGGTCAGATCTCCTCGACGGCCCCACCAATGTCGACGCTGATCGTCTCGTCCAGGTGGGGCGTTCCCTCGATCCAGATCAGCCAATCAACATCCAATACACCTCCGGGACCACCGGGTTCCCCAAAGGCGCAACCTTGAGCCACTACAACATCTTGAACAACGGCTTCTTCGTCGGCGAGGCGTGCGGTTACACCGAAGATGACAGGGTGTGCATTCCGGTCCCCTTCTATCACTGTTTCGGCATGGTTCTCGGCAACCTCGCATGCACCACCCATGGGGCCACCATCGTCGTGCCTGGCGCCGGCTTCGAGCCGGGCTCTGTCCTCGAGACCGTCGAAAGCGAGCGCTGCACCTCGCTCTATGGCGTACCGACCATGTTCATTGCCGAACTTGGCCACGACGACTTCGATCGGTTCGATCTGTCCACATTGCGCACCGGGATCATGGCGGGCTCGCCCTGCCCGGTCGAAGTGATGAAGCGGGTGATCTCCGAGATGAACATGGACGAGGTGACGATTGCCTATGGCATGACTGAGACCTCTCCGGTCTCGACTCAGACCGGCGCCGACGATGACATCGACCACAGGGTGTCGACCGTCGGGAGGATCCACCCTCACGTCGAAGTCAAGATCATCGATCCCACGAATGGGGACATAGTTGACTATGGAGAAAGCGGCGAGCTGTGCACACGCGGCTATTCGGTGATGCTGGGGTATTGGAATGATCCGGCGCGAACCCACGAGGCGATCGACTCTGAGGGCTGGATGCACACCGGCGATCTGGCGACCATGGACTCGGACGGGTATGTCAACATCGTTGGCCGGATCAAAGACATGATCATTCGAGGCGGGGAGAACGTCTATCCCCGTGAGATCGAGGAGTTCCTGTACACCCATCCCGAAATCGTGGATGCCCAGGTCATAGGTGTCCCAGACCTCAAATACGGTGAGCAGGTGATGGCTTGGGTCAAAGTCAAACCCGGTTCGGACCTGTCAGAGCACGATGTCAAGGAGTTCTGCCGCGGCCGGATTGCTCATTTCAAGGTCCCCGAGTACGTCGGATTCGCCGATGAGTTTCCGATGACTGTCACCGGAAAGATCCAGAAGTACCGACTGCGTGAGATTGCCGTGGCTGACCTCGGCTTGGAAGGTGTGGGCGCCCAGGCAACCGCCTAGGGATTAGCCATCAGAGCCTTCCAATTCGCTCTACCAGCAGATCGAAATAGCCGGCATCGTCGATCTGATTCATCACGAGGGCGTTGGGCTTTCCGTCCGTGACACCCCACCAATCCACCAAAGTCATGCCCTGAGTGGGCCCGGGCGCGGTCTCGATCTCGACCGAAACGTGTTTTCCGTCAAACAGTTCACGGTGAAGGAGGTAGGCGATCACCGTTGGATCATGAAGTGGCCCGCCTGGCAGCCCATACTTTCGCTTGTCCCATCGATCGTAGAACCCGAGCATCCCGGCCACCGCGTTCCCCGCGGGTGTGCCGAGATCGCTGAAGCGTTTCAGGCGGTCCGGCGTCGTCAGGGCCTTGTGGGTCACATCCAGGGGCATCATCACAATCGGAACCCCGCTGGTGAAGACAACATGAGCCGCATGTGGATCGACATACACGTTGAACTCGGCAGCCGGGGTCGTGTTCCCACCTTCGAAGAATCCACCGCCCATCATGACCAATTCGTCGATCTTGTCGACGATCTTGGGTTCTTTGACCAGGGCCAGCCCGATGTTGGTGAGGGGGCCAAGCGTGCAGATCGTCACCTTGGCTTCTCGTGACATCAGAAGGTCGACGATCCGGTCCACCGCATGACCGGGTTGTGCCGTGATGGTTGGTGACTGGAGGTCAGCTCCGTCGAGCCCGGTGGGCCCATGGACGTACTCCGCGGTTACCAGCTCTTTGACCATCGGTCGTGTCGATCCGCCATATACGGGGACTTCTGGCCTGGAGGCGAGTTCGACCAGCGCGAGACTGTTGGTGACCGTTAGGTCGAGGGGCACGTTCCCCGCAACCGCTGTGATGGCGAGCACTTCGAGCTCGTCGGGAGAGGCGAGTGCAAGGAGGATGGCAACCGCGTCATCCTGACCAGGGTCGGAGTCGATGATGATGGATCGTGGAATGGCTGCAGATTAACCCCGGGGGGCAAACCCATCGATATCTGTCCACGTAGGCATCGAATCCTGTGCTCCCCGTCTGGTCGCCGCAATGGCACCGGCGATGACTGCCGTCGAGGTGGCGTCTTGGAGGTTCTGCCCGCTGCTCAAACCGTGTGCCAACGCTCCACAGAACGCATCGCCGGAGCCAGTCGGGTCGACCGGCGTGACGCCGGGTGCGGGGAAATGGTCGAATCTCCTCTTGTGGCATATGGCTGCTCCCTGTGCTCCGAGTGTCACGACGATGGCCATATCGGGATTCAGGGTTGCTGCTGCATCCCGCACCTCCTCCAACGTCTTCGGCTCGGGACCTCCAGCAAGAAGTCCAAGCTCTGAGCGGTTGGGGATCAAGACGTCAACCCTGCTCAGAAGATCCTTTGAGAGTTCTATGGCAGGTGCGGGGTTGACGCAAACCAGGCCCTTGGCCAGTTGGGATGCTGCCATGACAGCTTCCATCGGGACTTCGAACTGCATCAGCAAGACACGCGCACCAGCGATGGCGGACGCGTTGTTGCGGACGTGGGTAACGCCCAGATTCATGTTGGCCCCGGGGTCGACCACGATCGTGTTCTCGGCATCGGCGTCGATGGTTATGACCGCGAGCCCGGTCGGGAGCTTTCGGTCGACGGTGATGCCCGTCGTATCGATTGCCTCACTCTCGAGGCTGGCAGTTAGATGCGCGCCGTGATCATCCTCGCCGACCCGCCCGATAATGCCCACAAGACTCCCGAGGCGCGCCGCTGCCACAGCTTGATTGGCTCCTTTTCCGCCACAAGCCGAGTAATGGCTGCTTCCCAGGACCGTCTCCCCGGGACGCGGGTGACGTCGTGCGACGACGGTCAGGTCGTAGTTGAGAGAGCCGACGACGGCTATTTCGATGTCCAACGGGCCAAACCGTAGGCGCTCGATTCCAATCAGGCACCGAGCTTGCTAGAACTCGGCCGGTGAGAGTCCTATTCGCCACGGCAGAACTGGCCCCCCTGGTGAAGGTCGGTGGTCTGGCGGATTTCTCTGCGGGTCTGACGAGGACACTCAGGTCACGTGGTCTCGAAGTCGACATCGTCCTCCCCGATTATGGGTTCGCTCCATTTCAGCTGGAGGACGAAACGGCACTCGACGTGTCTGAATGGGCGACACCCGCCGTCCTTCGTCGTGGGCTGCTCTGGGGTGTGCCGGTGTCGTTGGTGTCGGTCCCCGGGATGGCCCGACCCAATCCCTATCTCGACGCCGACGGTGTGGCCTGGGAGGACAATGACCAGAGGTTCTTTGGGTTTTCCATCGCCGTGGCGGCATGGACTGCGGCCAGTGATCCCGATGTTCTTCACCTCAACGATTGGCACACGGCAGCCGTCCTCGGTTTCATGTCAGAGCCGCCGCCTTCTCTGCTGGCAATCCACAATCTCGCCTACCAGGGCAACTCAGCGATCAGCTGGCTCGACAGGTTCCACCGCCAGGCCGAGGTCTTTGGTGTGAGAGGGGAGACAAATCCACTGGCCGGCGGAATAGCGCTTGCCGATCAGGTCGTGACTGTGAGTCCGACATTTGCCACCGAATCACTCCCCCCAAACGAAGGGTTCGGGTTGGCGCGCCACCTCGAGGCAAAAGGTGCCGCATTCTCCGGGATACTGAACGGCATCGACACCGAGGTATGGGACCCTGCCGTCGATCCACACCTGCCACACCATTATGAGGTGGGGTCCATCGAAGGAAAGGTACAGGTACGAGACCGCCTCATCGAAGAGATGGGTTGGGACGAGATGCGAGGCCCAGTGATCGGGATGGTCACCAGACTTACCGATCAGAAGGGGGTCGACTTGGCTCTCGGTGTGGTTCCCGACCTCGCGCAGCTCGGGGCGAGGATGATGATGCTGGGCTCGGGAGATAGGAAGCTGGCCGACGATGCGAAAGCCGCTGAAACACGGTTTCCGGGGGTCTTCAAGTTCGTTGAGGGCTACGACGACCGGCTGGCGCACCGGATTTTTGGAGGTGCCGACCTCTATCTGATGCCAAGTCGGTTCGAACCGGCGGGTCTGACGCAGATGCAGGCGATGAGATACGGAACGATTCCTGTGGTTTCAGATGTCGGAGGTCTCCACGATTCGGTCGTCGACGCCGACATCGACCCGGTTAGGGGCACGGGTTTCGTGGCTGCCCGGATCGATGTGGACAACCTTCGCGAAACCCTGTTCAGAGCGGTGAGAGCCTGGAATCAACCGGCACGCCGAGTGGCGATCATGGAACGGGGAATGAGCATCGATTGGTCCTGGGACGCTCCGGCAAGTGAATACGTTGCCCTCTATGAGCGGCTCATGTCGGTTCGGTGATCTCGTCCTGTTTGCCGATCACCACCACTCCGCCATCTGACACCTGGAACCGAGCTCTGTCTCGTTCCGGGTCGATGCCGATCTGGGAGTGTGGTGGGATCAACACCCCTTTGTCGATGACCGAGTTGCGGATCTGAGAACCGTGACCGACTCGAACGTCGTCGAGAAGGATCGAATTCTCGACCATGGAGTCAGAATCGACGTACACACGTTTTGAGAGAACCGATCTGGTCACATTCGAGGCAGAGAGGATCACTCCGTTGCTCAAAATGGAATCTGCGACCACATGGTTCACCCCCTCGCGTGCAACCACTTTGGCCGGTGCCGAGTTGTCACTGGACGTGTAGATCGGCCAGTCGTCGTTGTAGAGGTTGAAGATCGGTTCCGGGTGTACGAGGTCCATATGAGCGTCGTGGTATGCGTCGATGGTTCCGACATCCCGCCAATATCCACGATCTCGACCATGGGCCCCCGGAACGACGTTGTTTGCAAAGTCGTACACATGCGCCACCCCCGCGTCGACCGACATTGGTATCAAGTTGCCTCCGATGTCGTGTTTGGACTCCTCATTGCCTGCATCCTCACGGACGAGGTCATAGAGAAACGAAGCGTTGAACACATAGTTGCCCATCGAAGCCAACACACTGTTGGGATCGTCCTCGAGGGGTTTGGGATCCGCCGGCTTTTCCCGGAATGCCTCGATCTGAGTGGTGGCGCCTATCTCGATCACCCCGAACTGGGAAGCATCCTCTATCGGGCTTCGAATGGCTGCAACAGTGACACCTGCCCCTGTCTCAATGTGGCGTTCGAGCATCTGGCTCGGGTCCATTCGATAGATGTGGTCGGCACCGAAGACAAAGACATGTTCGGGTCTCTCGTCCCTGAGGATGTTGAGATTCTGGAAGATGGCGTCGGCCGATCCCAAGAACCAACGCTCACCCACCCTCATCTGGGCCGGCACCGACGTAACGTAGTTGCCGAGAAGTGGCGACATTCGCCAGGTGAGGGAGACGTGACGGTTGAGACTGTCACTCTTGTATTGGGTGAGCAGCACAATCCGGCGGTATCCACCGTTGACCAGGTTGGAGAGAGCGAAATCAACCAGTCTGTACTGCCCACCAAATGGGACTGCCGGCTTGGCCCGATCTCGGGTCAATGGCATCAACCGTTTCCCCGTTCCGCCGGCGAGAACCATGGCGATTGCTCGCTTGCGGGCGATTGTCATGTCAGCGAAGCTAGTCCATGGCCGGATTCGTGGCCGCGGCCCCACTTCCGAGCCCGTTCTGACAATATGACCCTTCGATGACCTGGCTGACCTAGATGTTTCAACGCTCGTCTGGAGTGCTGCTGCACGTATCCAGCCTTCCCGGTCCCTACGGCATCGGTGATCTCGGTCCTGAAGCGTGGCGGTTCGTCGACTGGCTGGCCGAGGCACGATGTAGCTATTGGCAGATCCTGCCGCTCGGGCCAACCGGGTTCGCTGATTCGCCCTATGCATCGCATTCCTCATACGCCGGCAACGTCGACCTGATCTCCCCCCAGCTTCTGATCGAAGAACGGCTGATAGATCCGCCTGCTCTACTTGACCCTGCGGACCACGTCGATTTTCCGCTGGTTTCCGAATCGAAGTGGCGTCTAGTCGAACAATCGCACTCCCGTCTGGCCGGTGAGCTGAGGTCGGAATTCGATGATTTCATCGAACGGGAACGGGGCTGGCTCGAGGCATATGCGCTGTTCATGGCTCTGAAGGATGCTCACCATGGGGCCTCGTGGGTGGACTGGGACCCGGCGTTGCGAAGACGAGATCCTGTGGCCCTATCCACCGCCGCTGTGGAACTCGGCGAGGATGTCCGCCTCCACCAGTTCGGCCAGTTCATCTTCTACCGCCACCTCGAACAGCTGCGTCGACATGCAGCTGCGCGGCAGGTCAGGATCATCGGAGATGTCCCCCTCTACGTTGCAACTGACAGTGTGGATGTCTGGTTGAGACCCGAGTTGTTTGCCATCGACGTCGAAACCGGGAAACCCGAACTAGTGGCGGGAGTGCCACCCGACCGGTTCTCGCCCGAAGGCCAGCATTGGGGGGTTCCGACCTATCGTTGGGAAGCTCACCGCTCGGAGGGCTTTGAGTGGTGGATTGGTCGAATCGAGGCGTTTCTTCGTCAGGCGGACGTGCTCCGGATCGACCATTTCACGGGTTTCGCCCGGTACTACGCCATCGATGGGACATCGACGGATCCGCGGGACGGGGAGTGGCATGACGGCCCGGGGGCAGCTCTCTTTGATGCACTGGCCGATCGAGTGGGTGACATCGACCTCATCCTCGAAGACCTCGGCCCTCTTGGAGACATCGTCGAGCGGTTGAGAAAGAGGCTGGGCTATCCGGGGATGCGAATTCTCCAAGAGGCCTTCGACGAAAATGCCGAAGAGGGGCTCGATCCTGAGAACTTCCCGGTTGATTGTGTTGTCTACACCGGTACCCATGACAACGACACGGCACGGGGAAGATTCGAGGCGGAGGGTGATGGCTACCGAGAGCGAGCACTTAATTTCACCGGGAGAACCGTCAACACTTTCTCATGGGACTTGATCGCTGGCACTTGGAATTCGACGCCCGTCGTCGCGATCGCTCCGATGCAGGACATCTTGGATCTCGGAAGCGAAGCGAGGATGAATCGTCCCGGCACAATCGAAGGCAACTGGCAATGGCGAATGCCAGGGGTCCTCATTGACCCGCGGTTGACGTCCAAGCTCGCCGAATTGAACCGACACACTGGTCGAGATCCTATGGCTCGATGAGATGACGGTCCCGCCTAATATGAAGGTGTTAGTTCTTTCGTAACCACCGACTCAGGTCGGTGGTTCTCTTTTGAGGAGACGACGGGTGGATGTCCAAGCCTTACACGAGACGTTGGTGCAACTCGCCACCAACTATCGATGGTCTTGGAGGACATCGTGTGGAGATCTCCTGATGTCCGTGCCCGGGGCCAGCTCTGCAACTCACCCATTGCAAACGATTCGTGCCCTCGATACCGACCAGCTTCTTCGGCTTGGCGCCGACGATGCCTTTCTGGGTTCGGTGATTCGGGAAGCTGACGATCTTCGAACGACGACCGACGTCGCTCCACCTTCGATTGCGTATTGCTCACCTGAATTCGGGTTCAGTCAGTTCGCCCACCAATACGCCGGTGGCCTCGGAATACTCGCTGGCGACCATCTCAAGGCTTCGAGTGACAAAGGGCTTCCCATCGCAGGTGTCGGTCTGTTCTATCACCTGGGCGCATTCCGTCAGGCTGTCGAGAATCGCGAGCAGGTTGAAACATATAGCCCGGTTGAGCCCGGAGACATCGCAGCGCGAGACACCGGTCTCCGGGTAGTGATTCCCTTCCCCGGAAGGGATGTGACTGCCGCCGTGTACCGGGTAGAGGTTGGAAGCGTTCCTCTGCTGCTCCTCGACACGAACGTCCCCGAGAACACCCAAGTCGATCGTCAGATCACGGACCGTCTCTACATCGGATCTGAGGAGCATCGGGTTGCCCAGGAGATGGTTCTGGGTGTCGGTGGAGCCAGGGCCCTCGAAGCGATGGGCTGGGACATCGAGGTGTATCACCTCAACGAGGGCCACGCCGGATTCCTCGCCTTGGAGCTGCTCGATCGGTGTATCGGCGACCGGAACCTCGGATCAGCGGTCTCAGAGGTGAAGGATCACCTGGTATTCACCACCCATACGCCCGTTCCCGCCGGAATCGACAAGCTCAGCCGACAGACACTCGGCCCCTACCTGGAACTGTGGGCACAACAGTGGGGGGTGGGGGCGGAATCATTGTGGGATCTCGGCTCCGACCCGCGCAACGGCGATGAGTTCAACATGGCAATGTTCTGTCTGCGTCTCTCCAGAGCTGCCAACGGTGTGTCGGAGCTGCACGGTGAGGTGAGCCGCGAGCTCTTTTCTCCGTTGGCCGAAGGGCGGGCGATCACCCACGTGACCAATGGCGTCCATGCCCGAACCTGGATCTCTCGGTCGATCCAGGATCTCTTCGACGATCGACTTGGTGAAGGTTGGGACCAGGGTGAAGAAGGATCATGGAGTGGGGTCGATGCGATCGATGACGGGGCCTTGCACGAGGCCCGCAACGACGGGTCGGTTCGGCTGGCGAAGCTCTTGACCGATCATGGGGTCTCCCTCGATCCCGACGCTCTGATCGTCGGATTCGCCCGCAGGTTTGCCCCGTATAAGAGGTCGACACTGATTCTGAGACAGAGAGACCGCCTGATAGAGATTCTGGAAGGGGAAGGTCAGCCAGTCCATTTCCTTTTCGCCGGAAAGGCCCATCCACTGAACAGTCCCGGAAGGGAATTGCTCTCGGAGGTCGTCGCCTTCTCTGAGTCGCCCCAGGCGAGGGGACGTTTCAGCTTCATACCCGACTATGACATGAGCATCGCGGCGGCACTTGTGCAGGGTTGCGATGTCTGGCTCAACAACCCGATACGACCACAGGAGGCATCGGGAACCAGTGGTGAGAAGGTGGCACTCAACGGTGGGTTGAACCTTTCGGTACTCGACGGATGGTGGGCCGAGATGTTTGATGGGGAAAATGGGTGGGCCATTGCTTCGAGCAATTCCGATGTTCCCGACCAACGAGACGCTGAGGATTCGGAGGCCTTGATCGATTCACTTCTTCTGGTTCAGACTGAGTACTTCGAAGACAGGGGCCGATTCGACGACCGAATCAGACATGCCTGGCGGACGCTCGGGCCCCGGGTTTCGGCAGCCCGAATGGTTCGGGACTATGACGAGCGGCTCTACCGGCGCTGAACACTGGCCACTCTCAGTTCATTCGTCGCATCCCGGCTATGCGACGATCACGCTCATCAGCACAGGCCTGGCAAACCGGAAGACCCTTGTAGTCCCTCGAGGGAACCCAGACCTTCCCACAAAGGGCCGTGATCGCCTCGCCACCCACGTAGCCGCGCATCTGTTGGTCTTTGGTGACAATGTGAGCCACCCGGTCGGAGTTGCCGCCTCCGGTTTGGGTCTCGGGGGTTTGAGACGTCTTCGCGCCGGTGGTAGCCATGGGGACCACCAATCGTAGATGTTGATCGTTGTGGGTGCGGATCGTCTCAACGCGTCGGTGTACGTCACGGAGCCGTCGTATCTGGTTGAGTGGCCAGTAGGGAGGTGCCGTTTTGCCAATCGAATCGCCAAAGGATCTCAGAGATCATCTCGAGTTGGCCATCCAAGTCGAGTTGGCCACGATCCCTCCCTACCTCTATTCGATGTACTCCATCGAGGATCAGAGCTCGGAGCCGGCTCTTCTGATCCGAAGCATCGTGGTGGAGGAGATGCTGCACGCAGCCCTTGCTACCAATCTCCTTCTCGCAGTTGGAGGTAACCCCGACTTTGCCGGAACCAGGTACATGACCGCTTACCCCGCGCAACTGCCTCACCACAAGCCACCTCTGACGCTTGACTTGGCGCCCATTTCGCCTGCCCAGATCGAGCGGGTTTTCAAACGGATCGAACAACCGGAGACCCATGGGGCACCTGCCCAGCCCGACGAATTCGAGACCTTGGGTCAGTTCTATCACGCATTGGAAAACGGGATTGATGACCTGGCGGGCCGATTTGACCTCTTCGCTGACCCTCAGACTCATCGTCAGATGTCCGATTCTTCGTTCTATCGGCCGGTGGCTTTCGATGCCGATGACAGTGGCAGCCTCCTGTTGGTTGATGACCTCGCTTCGGCAGTTGACGCCATCGAGACGATCGTTCATCAGGGCGAGGGCATGAGCGACGAGCGTTGGGCCGATCCCGCTCATCAGGAGCTGACCCATTACTACAAGTTGCTCCAGATCACCGAGGGTGCGAGTCCGCTGGGGTCAGTGAGAAATCTCGCTTCCAACCCGAGGACGGCGGATCTTCCACCCACGATTCAGCCAGTATCCAACTTGTTCAACGCTCTGTATCGCGGGGTCTACCTGGTGATGAATCGCATCTTCAGTGGTGAGGAGGGCCAGGGCAGGGCCGTCGGTGTGCTCTACATCGTGATGGCCGACATGATGGCTCAGACCGCACGGTTTCTCACGTCTCAACATCTCGCTGGCGGAGTCTTCGCCGGGCCAACCTTCGAGGTCTACGAGTTCGCCACGGAAAATCCCGCCGACGAGGTCAAGGACCTTGCACGGGTGGTCGCAGAGGGCTTTCCGGCGCTGAATACGGTCTACGAGACTATTCGTGGCTTGACGCTTCTTCTATGACATACCAAGGGCGAGTGTGGTCCCCTCGCCGCTCAACGCGCAGCTCAGCCTGGGTGTCGACTGGATCACCGTTGGCCGAGAGTCGGAGCATCGATACCCGAGCTTGTACCGCCGGTCGGTACCCGGCATGGGGCACCGGAATCAGACATGAGAGGTCAGTCGTAGGTGCTACCTGTGGCATCGGCTTATAGTTACTCAAGGGCGTCGATGCGACGCCGCGGTTTCTGATCGCCGCAGACCTCCCCTCTCCCTTCACTGTCCCCAACGCAATGAGTCACATTGGCAACAAATGAAAAGTACGAGCTGGTCGAGGCAATCGATCGCGACGTAGTGAGGTTGATGGATGAGCACAAGGCTCGCCGGACGGACTGGTACTTCCACGACATTGTTCCTTGGGAGCGCGGCGAGAACTTTCGCGATAAGCCGTGGGATGTTTCGCAATGCACGATCTCGGAGTCCGCAAGGGCTTCATTGATCCTCAATCTGCTGACCGAGGACAACCTTCCCTACTACCACTTGGCTCTGGAGAAGAATCTCCCTGAAACGGCGGCATTCAAGGAATGGGGCCATCTCTGGACCGCAGAAGAGGGTCAGCACGCAATTGGGATTCGCTCGTACCTGTTGGTCTCACGCAACGCCGAGCCCGACGAGCTCGAAAACGACCGCATGGCGACGGTGATCAACGGTTGGGAGCCTGAATACAACGATCCGACAGAGGTCTTTGCCTACACCTCTGTCCAGGAGCTTGCGACGCGAGTTAGTCATCGAAACGCCGGGAAGATCACCGACGACCCCTCGGCGTTCGAATTGATGAGGAATATCGCTGCGGACGAGAACCATCACTTCATCTTCTACAAAGGTGTGGTTCAGGCGATGCTCGACAAAGAGCCGTCAATCGTCCTCGAGGGCATCTACCGCACTCTTGCCAACTTCCAGATGCCCGGAGTGGCGATGCCCAACTTCGTGAGAAGATCGATCGAAGTGGCCAAGGCTGGTGTGTACAACTTGCGAATCCATCACGACCGGGTGGTGATGCCGATCCTCAAGGACTGGGGTATTGCTGAGCTCACCGGGCTCACCGCAGCCGCGGCGGAGTTCCAAGAGAAGATCATGGCGCTCCCGGCAGAGATCATGTTCAAGGCCGAGCGTTTCGAGAAGCGCCTGGGTGTCGCTGTCTGACCCGGTCGAGCCTAGACAACCGAGTCACTTTCACCGCCGACGTGTAGCTTGCGTCGACCATGCCGGACGGCGGAGCCCTAGTAGAAGATTCTCGGTCGAGCGCCGGTCGCGAGCACTATTTGGTACGACCTCCCGGCTCGGCCAACGGCGCCGCAGTCCTCTATCTGCACTGGTTTGACGAGGCCCCAAACGCCAACCGCAGCCAGTACCTGGAGGAGGCAAAGCAGTTGGCTGAGTTGGGCGTCGTGTCTCTGCTGCCACAACTGGCGTTTCCCTGGCATTCGGCTCCGAGCGACATCGACAGCGATTTGACCCGAATCCGAGCCGAGGTCGAGTATCTCAGTGCTGCCTATCAGCTGCTGGCCGGGGCCGAAGACGTCGACAGCACGCGAATCGGGGTCGTCGGCCACGACTTCGGAGCGATGTACGGCATGCTTCTGCTTGGTGTATTCGAGCCGGGCTGTGCCGTTCTCGTCGCGGCGACGCCCAGGTGGGCGGACTGGTTTCTCCGATTTTGGCCGGTCGATTCCGACCGATTCGACTACATGAGGTCGCTTCATGAGGTCGATCCGATCACCGTTCTGGAGGTGGCCAAATGCCCATTGCTGTTCCAGTTCGGCAAACAAGACTTCTACATCGCTGCGATGACCGGTCTCGAGTTGTACGAAGCCGCGCCCGATCCGAAGCGGATGCTCTCCTACGACACCGGTCATGAGATGGACGGTGATGAGATCATGACCGACAGGGTCGGATTTCTCTCTGAACGGCTTGGGTTCACAATCTGAGGCGGACTTGAGGCAGATCAGGTTTGCCGCCGCAGGCGCGCCGCCAGGGTGCTGAGCATTGCAATCGCGACCGCAGGACGCTCTTCGAGGATCGATGTCAGGTCAAGAGCCGCGATGATCAGCGCAGAAACCCCCTCGTCTCCAGCGTGCACGTCAGCAGATCTCGGCGATCCGTCCAGGAGGGCGAGCTCACCCACATGTTGTCCCGCGCCATATCTTGCGATTTCCACCACTGCGTCGTCGTGTGTGGCCGTCACGACGACTTCACCGTCGATGATCACCATCATTTCGCCACCAGCGTCGCCCGTCGTGTAGATCGGCTCACCGGCAACGAAGTGGGCTTCGTCTGCAGCCTGGGCGATCAGCTCCAGATCTTCGGGGTCGAGACTGGAGAACGTCGGAACACGTTGCAGGGCGATGACCCGGTCGAGGGTGTTGCTTTGGTCCTCAGACGACCGACCTCTCATGGCACTTGAGTCTGGCAGGAACGATGGGAAGCCTGACGAGGCGGGTTCCTCGAGGCTTCGAGACGCCAGCGCGCTCAGCCATGGGTCGAAGTCGGAAGTGAGCTCGATGAGGGCTTCATGCTGGGTTAGTTGAAGCTCGCCGCTCTGCGCCTCGAGCAGGTCTATCAGCGGTTTGGCTACCGATCTTGCTCCGATCACGTCAAGCGCCTCTATCGCCTGTGCCCTGGTCTCGACATCGCCGATGACTACACCGCGTTCGATTACAGACATCGCGGGAGCTGTGTCAGATGTGGTCATCGCCAGGATCACCCAGTCGGAGAGTCTCATGGATCGTTTCTGGAGCACCACGGCCAGGTAGTCGGTATCGGTCGAAGACGGACCGGAGAGGATCGCGCGTCTCAGCTCAGTGAGTCTTCGGGCCCTGGCGGCCTCTCGCTGCGCCCACGCCAAGAATCCGTCGGTGAAGCGATCCACCGGAGTGAGACTCCGCAAGGCCACATCGGTCGCTGACACCGATCCGGTCTCGACGACCTGAAACAGCAGATCCCGCCCTTCATCACTCTGAGCGAGGATATCTGCGGTGACCCTCCGCACCTGCAGAGAAGGGTCATCGAGACCTTCTCGCAGCTCGTGGAGGGGAATACTCCCCCCGAATCCAATGAGTCGGGTAGCGGCGACGCGTATCGCGGGATCGGCGCTCTTGAGCAGCGTGCCGGTGTCTACCGCGAGATCCGGCGACGTTTCGGCCTCCTCGAGGACGGCGATCACCGCGCCGCTATCGCTCGAAGCGATCAATTCGTCGAAGACGCGTTGACCCTCGACGCCGTCCACGACAGCGGCGGCAGCGGCTCTTACTCCCGGGTCGGGGTCGGACAGGCTGGCTCGGACCAGTGTCCGCAGGTCGCCGTTTGGTTGGCTCTTGACCATATCGATGGCGTGACGTCTCACCGCGGGTGATCGGTCGTCGAGGGCGGTTGTCAGGAGGGTAGGCATTCGGGAAGGCTCGAGGCCACAGATCGAGTCGAATGCGGCGATGCGGACGAACGCGCTTTCGTCGTTCAGCAGGGGCTCGATGAACTCGTTGTGAGACGAGTCGCCAGCCGCGCTCAATCCGACAATGCCCATCAGACGCTCCTCCGGTGTGTTCCCGTCGAGATATCGAGTCAGTACCTGAGCCGACTCCTTGCCGAGTGGCGTCACGACACCCTCATGTGGTACCCGGAACACCCCCACAAGCCCTTTCCTCACTGCTTCGACGATGGCATTGGTGTAGGCCGACCTCATCATGACGATTGCGACCAAACCCGCGGCCGACAGCGCCAATCCGATCGAGAACAGCGTTTGGTCACTGGCGGACGCGGTGAGGATCAAGATCACGCCTCCTGCCATCATGCCCAGCTGCGCAGGTACGGCGACCATGAACGACATCACTTGCCCACGGCGTCGGCCCGATAACACACCGAACAAGGCCGTTGTGGCGGTACCCCCGACGGCGTTCACCGCTATCCACTGGATCCCCCGCACCAGCCCGGCGGTTGCCAGCGTGTAGGAACTCAGCCAGACCCCGAATCCGACCATATAGACCACCGGCACGATCATCAGAGAGATGACTATCCCCAAGCGGGCGAAGAGTCGGTTGGTCACCAGTAGCGAGACCAAGAACGTGAGTGCAGTGGCCACCGAGGCGAAGAGGCCGAGGAAGCGGGCGATTTCGGCGTCGGTCTCGAACGATGCTGCCACGGCTTCATTGAATGGGAACACCACCAGGTAGAAGAGGGCCCAGAGAACGAACACGGAGACGGCGGTGAGTCTCATCAGTCGACTCACGTTGATCGTCCTGACCACACCGACGAGCTCTCGGCCGGCGCTGTTTCGGGCCTCTCCGCCTTCTTCTTGGAAGAACTTTGCCACCGACGCGAGCAGGAGTGCCCCGGCGACAAGTGCCACGCCCTGGATCGCCAGCAGCGTCTGCGTGCCGAGGATCTCGGCGAGAGGACCGGTCGCCAGGTTGCCAAACACCGCGCCGGCAACACCGGCACTTGCCCAGATCGGGTATAGACGCTTCGCCTGACGGGTGGTGGTGGAAGTTGCCGCCGCATTCCACATCACGGTGAAAGTGAGCATGATCACCACCTGGGTCGATACCCAGACGATGGGGTAGATCAGCAGCGCATCGGTGAAAAGCAGGACCCATTCGCCGATCGCCAGCAGACCGCTGACGGCCGTGACACCTGGGAGCCATTTCCGAGCACCGAAGCGTCCGAGGCCAATCCCGTGTAGGAGCAAAGTGATCATCACCGCCAATCCGGATATCACGATCATGAGTGGGAGGTTCTCCACTCCGAATCCGAGGAAGAAGAGTGCGTCGGCGGCGTTGGCTCCCAGTGCGTGCGTCGACTGGATGACTGCGAAGGCTCCAGCTACCTGGAGGACGAGGCGTTTCTCCTCGTCTCTCACTCCGAGGATGTGTGCCCAGCTACTCACCGGTTCGTTCTACTACGACAACGTCGGTTGATGCGTTCGATTCGATGGGTCATCCCCACGCCGAGACGTCGCCAGGTGGGCTTCGTTCTACAGCCGGTCGGTCTCGTAAGCCCACATCGCCAACTCGACCCGATTTCGCGCGTCCAGCTTGGTCATGAGACTCGACAGGTGGGCTTTCACGGTGCTGAGACTGATGTGGAGCTCTTCGGCGATCTCGGAATTGGTCCGACCCCTCGCCACCGTCAACAGCACCTCCTCCTCTCGTTCGGTGAGTGGCCAATTTGGCTGAGCCGGGCTCGTCTGGCCGGATGAATGGGCGAAAGTCTCGAGGAGACGGGCCGTCACATTGGGTGCGATCAGGGCGTCACCGTTGGCTGCCGCGTGGATCGCCTGGACCAATAGCTCCGGCCCGGCGTCCTTCAGAAGGAACCCACGCGCTCCGGCCTTCAACGCACCGTGCACGTACTCGTCGAGATCGAAGGTGGTGATGATGACTATCGCCATCGGGTCGACCACGTCGGGGCCTGCGAGTTGTCGGGTCGCCTCGAGACCATCCATCTCAGGCATGCGTATGTCGAACAAACAGACGTCGGGTCGCAGCTCGCGGGCGAATTTCACCGCTTCACGGCCGTTGGCCGCTTCGCCCACGACCTCGATACCTTCCTGGGCGTTGAGGATCATCGTGAGACCGGTTCGCACCAGATCCTGATCGTCGGCGACCAGCACGGTCACGCTCATCCAGCGGTTCCGTTCTTGGGTATCACCGCGACCACCTTCCATCCACCGCTCGGCATGGGGCCGGCCTGAAACGTGCCGCCGAGGAGGGTCGCTCTTTCCTCCATCCCGATCAGCCCATATCCGGGATCGGCCGGATGGGCGGCATGTGAGCCATCGTCTCTTACGGTCAGTCTCACTTGCGAGTCTTCTTCCACCACTTCGACGCTGACCTTTGTTGCCTCCCGGGCATGGCGGACCGCGTTCGTGATCGACTCCTGGGCGAGCCGGTAGATCGCCGACTGAACAGCTGGTTGAAGATTTTGGAGCTCTCCTAGGATCTCGACTTCGACCGGCGGTGCGTCAGGTGCGGTCACTGCGAGCCGATTGAGATCGGCGACACCACGCTGGGGTCCAAGATCCGGTTCTTCGCCATGACGTAGTGCGCCAACCATTGTCCGCATCTCGGTGAGCGTCCGTGATGCCTCCTCCTCGATTGTGGACAGTGTCTCCAAGGCACCCTTGGGGTCGGTTTGCGCCAGTGCCCTCCCGGCTTGCGCCTGCACTGCGATGGCCGAGACGTGGTGGGCCACGGTGTCGTGCAGCTCTCGAGCAAGCAACTCCCGTTCGAGGAGTCTGATCTGGTCCGTCTGGCGACTTCGGCGGTGGTGCCATGCCCTCACCTCTGCTCCGATTACAGCCGGTAACGCCAGAACGATTCCGCCGCCAATGATCTCTGCGAGGTCGTTGGCAACCGGAATGGTCAGGACATAGGTCAGCCAGATGAACCCCAGACCAAAGATTGCTTCGCGGCCCGAACCCCATCGAAGCAGGGAATATGGGAGCAGCAATAGAAAGGCCATCGTGAAGAGACCCAGTTCCCACTCGGGATCGATCAGCAGTAGAACGTTGAGGCTGATCGTCGTCCCGAAAACGATGGCCACGACGATGAGAGGATGGGTGCGACGCCACAACAGGGTGAGCGCCAGAGAGACCGCCATCAGGATGGCAAACGGTCTCCACAACACGTCCGGTCTGAAAATCCCTTCGAGGATGGCCGACAGCACCACACCGGTCACCAGCCACTTGTCCCACCAAACTCTGCCCGGGTTTTCGGGCGCCCGTGGTTGAGTCCACCAGGACCGCAAGAAAGATCTCACCCGGTCCACGTTAGGGACCGGCCCGCGTCCTGGTATCAGCCGAAAGTTCGATTTTGAAACCACCCGATCAGCCGGGGCGATTCCAACCGATTGCCTGATGTGGGCGAGCTCGCCAATAGAAACGATTGAAACCGGCAACAGCGCACGCAAAGGGTGTGCGCCAGAGGAGGAATCTCAATGTCACATCGTCTCTACCGGATGGGCCGATTCGCGGCGCAAAGACCTTGGATCGTGATCTCGACCTGGTTCGTGATCTCCATTGTTGTGATTGGCGCCTCGTCGCTAGTTGGAAGACAGCTCGAGGACTCCATGGAGGTTCCGGGTCTCGATTCTCAGGCGGCCGTAGACCTGTTGAGCGCAGCGCATTCCGACAGCGCCGGGTTGACCGCGCAGGTGGTGGCTCGACCGCTCGAGCCCGGTTCGACTTTCTTCGACTCCTCCGACGCCCAGTCAGAGCTAGTCGCCCTCCAGACGGAGCTCGCCTCGCTGCCAAACGTAGTTGGAGTGGCAGACACCGCCATCTCACCAGACGGTCGAATCGCACTGCTCCGGGTTCAGTATCCGGTGCTCGAGGAGCTGAGCGTCGTCGATCTCGACAACCTCAAGGACTATGTCGATGGGACCCGGGAGGGCTCTTCTCTCCAGATTGAGATGAGCGGAGATCTCTTCTTCTCATTTGAGGAAGCACAGACTGGCACAGGTGAGATGATTGGTCTGATTGCGGCGGTGTTCATCTTGTTGGTGGCGTTCGGCTCGGTGGTTGCCATGGGTCTTCCGATCGGGATGGCGCTGTTCGGGCTAGCGCTGGGCATCACCTCGATGGGCTTGATCACCTATCTGATCGATATCCCCAGCTGGGCGCCGCAAATGGCGTCGATGATCGGGCTTGGGGTGGGTATCGATTACGCACTCTTTCTCGTAACCAGACATCGGGAGTTCCTTGCCAACGGGCTGACCGTTCCAGAGGCAGCGGGGCGGGCGGTTGCCACCGCCGGCCAGTCGGTGCTATTCGCCGGAGGCACCGTAGTTATCGCAATTCTCGGTTTGGCGGTCGCGGGACTGCCATTCATGACCGCCGCGGGCGTCGCCACATCAGTCGTGGTCGGTCTCATGGTGGTCGCATCAGTGACGCTACTGCCGGCCTTTCTCGGTCTGGCAGGACACCGGATCAACAAATATGGCTTTGGTCGAAGGAAGGACAGAGGGGCCAATCCCGGTACGGGTTGGACACGTTGGGGTCAGCACGTGTCGAGAAACGCGTTGGTCTACACGGTGACCGTGACAATCGCCCTGCTCGCCCTGGCCGCCCCGGTGCTGAATCTCCGTCTGGGCTTCCCCGACGAGGGAACTCTCCCCGCGACCCGGACCGAACGTCGGGCATATGACATGGTCGCCGAAGGCTTCGGGCCAGGTTTAAACGGTCCGCTGGTGATTGCGGTGGACATCTCTGATGATCCCGATATCGTCGAACCGCTCTTTGAGGCAATCTCAGCCGACCCGGGCATCTCGAGTGTTGCGCCACCAGATGTGAATGGTGAAGCCGGAGTTGCCACTCTGATTGCGTTTCCCGCCTCGTCGCCCCAGGAGAGTGCCACTGTTGAGACGATCGAACGGCTCCGCTCCGATGTCATTTCAGGAGTTGTCGGTGACAGTTCGGCGAAGGCGCATGTCGGTGGGGCCACGGCAAGCTTCTCAGACATGGGAAACAAGGTGAAAGATCGACTTCCGCTCTTTATTGCTGCGGTGATCGGGCTCTCGTTCTTGCTCCTGCTGGTTCTGTTCAGGTCGATACTGGTGCCTCTGAAGGCAGCGCTACTCAATCTCCTGAGCATCGGTGCCGCATACGGGTTGTTGGTGATGGTCTTCCAATGGGGATGGGGGAAAGATCTCATCGGGCTTGAGTCGACCGTTCCGATCATCTCGTTCATCCCAATGTTCATGTTTGCCGTCCTGTTCGGGCTCTCCATGGACTACGAGGTGTTCCTTCTTTCACGAGTTCGCGAGGAATACGTGGCGAGCGGTGACAACGACGCCTCAGTGATAAGGGGTATTGCCAGCACGGCGAGGGTGATCACGTCGGCGGCGCTGATCATGATCTCGGTCTTCCTGGGCTTCGTGCTCGGCGACGATCCGGCGATCAAGATGATGGGACTGGGGCTTGCTGCGGCGATCTTCATCGACGCCACCGTGGTTCGGATGGTTCTGGTGCCGGCTTCTATGAAGCTGATGGGCGACGCCAACTGGTGGCTCCCCGGCTGGCTCGATCGTTTACTGCCGACCATCGACATCGACGGTGACGCCGGTTTGCCGGCTCCAGAGATGGAAGACGGTTTTGAAAAGGAGCTGGTCTCAGTTTCCTGAGACCTGAGACGCCTCGGAAGCAGGACACCGCTGACGTGCGATGAACACCACACAGGTGTGCTCATCGCACGTCGGAGGTGATCGACGGTGTACCTCGATGTTCGTGACTCTGCGGATAGTCTGAAACCACTGATGAGGGGTATCAACTGAGAAGGATCACGGTTCTCGCCGCAGTGGTGCTTCTCGTCGCAGCCTGCTCACCCGGTGACGACGGTGGCGCCTCGACGACGACCTCAACTGCTCCGACGACCTCTACGACCGTTGCTACGACTACGACGACGACGGTGACTGCCACCACCTCGACCACGGCAGCGACGACGACCACCACCTTGGGAGCCACAACAACAACTGCGCCCGTCGAAGTGGCAGTCGAACTAACGGATGAGGGGATTCAGGTCGGTGCCACATGGGTTCCGTTTGGGTCGGACGACGACGACACCGTTACGACATTGACCTCCGCTCTCGGAGCGCCGTCGGACGACTCCGGGTGGCTGGACTCGTTCGCCGAAGGTTGGGACCGGTTCGGTGTCTGCCCCGCTCCGAGAGTGCGTGGTGTCAGTTGGGGCACTGGAGGAAACATCTCGCTTCAGGTTCTGTTCACCGACGGTGACTCTGATTTCTGGAGCGGTGGCGTCGAGCACTTCTATTCCTACTACTACAACGATTCATCGGCACCATCTGGGCTCACCACACCAGAGGGGATTGGCGTTGGATCGTCTCTCGCCCAACTCAAATCGGCATACGACCCCACCAAGATCCAGATCGAAGAGGCCTTTTTCGACCCTTCGCTCGGCTTTTGGTCCTACGACCTCCAATCATGGACTGGTCTGTGGGGTTTCTCCACCGGACAATCTGACACTGATCTCATCACCTCGGTCAACGCTGGCCGCGGGTGTGGCGAGTAGCGGATAGCGGGGCCGTCGGGCCGACCGATATCTAGGATCGGGGAGGTGGACCCCCTTCCCAATGGCATCGTCACCTTCGCGTTCACCGACGTCGAAGGCAGTACGAAGCTTTGGGAGGAATCCCCCGACGCAATGTTGACAGCGCTCGGGGTACTCGACGACTTTGTCGAGGAGACCGTCGAACGAAACGGCGGGGTTGTTGTCAAGCCGAGAGGCGAGGGTGACAGCCACTTTCTCGTCTTCACCGACGCCATGGGCGCGGTCACCGCGGTCAGTCAACTCCAGATGGAACTGGCGTCGGCGTCCTGGCCGACTTCACGGCCCCTCAAAGTCCGGGCAGCAATCCATACCGGTTCGGCCGACCTGATAGCGGGCGATTACTACGGGCCCGCGGTCAATCGCACGGCACGGCTGAGGGCCATCGCACATGGTGGTCAGACCATCATCTCCAGAGCGACCTGGGAGCAAGTAGCCGACGTCATTCCAGACGGCGTGACCATCGAAGATATGGGTGAACACGGTCTCAAGGATCTCACGCGTCCAGAGCAGGTCTTCCAGGTGTTGGTCGATGGCCTCGACGCCGACTTCCCCCCGCTTGCTTCGCTCCATGAAATCCCCAACAACCTCCCGGAACAGCTAACCGACTTCATCGGACGACGTGAAGAACTGGCTAGCGCAGTGGCCCTACTCAGCGACACCCGGCTGCTGACGATCCTTGCACCGGGTGGGAGTGGCAAGACCCGGCTGGCGATTCAGGTGGCAGCTGATCTCGCCGGTGAGTTTTCAGACGGCGTCTTCTTCATCGGTCTGTCTGAGATCGAGTCGAGCAGTGAGATCATCCAGGTGGTGGCTGAGGCGCTGGGGCTTGGCCTGGCGGCCGACGAGGATCTCGAAGTCCAGCTCCTCAACTATCTATCCAATAAGGACCAGCTTCTCATCTTTGACAATTTCGAGCACCTAGCCGATGGAGTTGGCATCGTCTCAGCAATCCTCAAACGAGCCTCCGGCGTGAAGGTGATTGCGACTTCGCGGGCAAAACTCAACCTCAGCGGTGAAACGGTGCTGGCGATAGCAGGTTTGGAGACAAGCTGGGATACCCCCGAGGAAGCCGTTCAGAGGAGTGGCGTGAGGCTGTTCTTGGAGGCTGCTGCCAGATCAAACCCCGGCTTCGAGTTGAGTGAGGGTGACCTCGAGTCTCTTGCTCGAATTCTGAAGATGACAGAGGGGCTGCCGCTGGCGATTCTCCTCGCTGCGTCATGGGTGGACATGTTGGGCGTGGCAGAGATTGCCGACGAGATCGGAAAGAGCCTCGACTTCCTCGAAACTGAGATGGGCGATGTCCCAGACCGGCATCGGAGTGTTCGCGCGGTCTTTGACTACTCGTGGGCCCTCTTGGACGAGAACCAGCGTGCCGCCTTCTCCAAACTGAGCGTGTTTCGTGGAGGGTTCACCCGGGAAGCCGCTGAAGCCGTGGCGGGTGCCAACCTCCGCAGCCTTTCCAGTCTGACGGGCAAGTCACTGATAACCGCCAACATCGAGAGTGGCCGTTACACGGTCCACGAGTTGCTCCGCCAGTTCGCCGAGGCAGAGTTTGCCAAAGACGCTGCCCAGTTCAACGACATCTTGGATGAGCACGCCAGGTTCTACGCCGGCGTGGTTGAGGAGGCGACCATGCTTCTGACATCCGCCGATCAGCCCCGCATGGCCGGAATTCTCGAACGTGACCTCGACAACATGAGATTCGCCTGGCGCCACGCTCTGCGGATCTCGGATGCCGAATCGGGGTTGAAGATTCTTCGTGGGCTGTTCTTCCTCTACGAGTGGCGAGGTTGGTTCAGGTCGGGTGTGGGATTTTTTGACGAGGCAGTGGCGTCACTGGACAAGGCGTCTTCCGATCCGAAGGTCATCCAGCTGAGGGCTATGGCTGCGCTGGTGCGCAGCTGGTATCAGATCCTCATCGGTCAGGCCGTTGTGGCGGCTCCCGCCGCGGTGGAGGCCATTTCGGCTCTGCCTGCATCCGCTGACAGCGTCGATCACTGGTTGGCCCGGCAATGTGTTGCCATCGCGCACGGATATTCGGGTGGGTTGAATGAGATGATCCAGATCACTGATGAGGGGATTGAGCTGGCGGCGACCATGGGCGACGAATTCTTTGTCGCCGGAATGATGAACTGGCGCTCGTTTGCGGCTGTTGTCAACCAGGATCCCGAGACGGCCAAGGATCTGCTGGCGCAGGCGATCGTGGTTTTCGAAGACCGTGACGATCTCTACTTCAGGACCTGGGCCCTCTGGCTGCTGGCCCTCGTCGCTTTGGCCGAGGGTCGGACAGTCGATGCCATCGGCCTATTCAGTCGCCAGGTCGCCGTCACCGAGCCCTTGGCCTATCTGCGTGGCCGGGTGGTTGCCTTCGAAGGTCTCGGAGACGCCAATCACGCGGCCGACCGGCTCCAGGATGCGCGGACCGCGTACGTGAGGAGTCTCAGCGCTGCAGACCAGATGGGAATGGTTGCTGACATGTTGGGCCTGATGACCAAGATCGGCAAGGTCTTGGCGTCCGAAGGTCGCCATCCCGAGGCGGTCGAGTTGTTCTCGACCGTGTGCGCCGAGCCGCTCAGCGACAGGATGACCTTCAGCTACACCTCCCCGATCAGGGACACGGCGACCCAAGCCCTTGACGAGTTGCAGACGCAGCTGGATGCCTCAACGTTTGCCGACGCAAAACAGACCGGGGAGTCACGTGACTGGGAAACTGCCGCCAAGGAACTGATGGATTCGCTAGACCAGGGTTAGGCCCCCTGCCGCTACGGTTGTGGGATGTGTTTTGACCACGACTCAGAACCCCCGGTGGCGACCGGTGACCGTGCAATCACCACCAACGACATCATCCTCACCGCGGAAGACGGCAACGAGTTCATGGCGTTCGAGGCGTTTGGCGAGGAGCCGTCGAAGGCGGTTGTCGTCGTCCTACCGGACGTACGTGGTCTCTTTGACTTCTACAAAGATCTGGCGGCCCGTTTCGCCCAAACCGGCCATGATGCGATTGCCATCGACTACTTCGGTCGGACTGCGGGCCACGGTGAGCGCACCAACGATTGGGATTTCTGGCCACATGTGAATGAGACAACTCAGGAGAGCATTCGTCACGACGTCGAGGCGGTGGTTGCCAGAGTGCGCGCTCACGATCCCGATCGTGTGGTCTTCACCGTCGGATTTTGCTTTGGGGGATCGAACTCGTGGCATCAGGCCGCCAACGGGCTGAGCCTCTCGGGCGCGGTGGGTTTCTACGGGCGACCCGGCAACCCAGAAGAAGGTGGTGCCATCGGTCGGGTGGGGGAGATGACCTGTCCGGTGCTGGCTCTGATGGGCGGGGACGATCCGGGAATTCCTCAGGAGGACGTGGACAGGTTCGAGAGAGCTTTGAACGACGCCGGTGTGGTGAACGAG
>JBAVIK010000261.1:0-2901 GCA_049686815.1 Acidimicrobiia bacterium
GTGATGGTCACGTCCCGGTTCCGGTGTCGAGATCGTGACCTAGACGAAGGGCTTTGGTCTCCAAATACTCCCGATTCTCCGGATTTGCCTCAACGGTGATTGGTACTTGGTCGAGTATCGATAGACCGTATCCTTCGATTCCGGCCCGTTTTGTCGGATTGTTGGTCATCAATCTCATCGAGCGCACCCCGAGGTCGTAGAGAATCTGGGCCCCAACTCCATAATCCCGAGAATCGACCGGGAGCCCCAGATTCACATTGGCGTCGACAGTGTCCAAACCTTCGTCCTGGAGACGATATGCGGCCAACTTGTGGAGGAGCCCTATCCCCCGGCCCTCATGGCCACGGATATACAGAACCACCCCTCGCCCTTCCCGCCCGATCTGGGCCATGGCGGCGTCGAGTTGCTCACCGCAGTCGCATCGAAGACTTCCAAAAACGTCCCCGGTGAGACACTCCGAATGGACACGGGTCAACACGGCCTCGCCATCGCCCAACTCGCCCATCACCAACGCCATGTGCTGACGATCATCGATCAAAGACTTGAAACCGACCGCTTTGAATGTTCCATATTGGGTTGGCACGCGGGCCTCGACAACACGTTCCACGAGCTTTTCTTGCCGTCTTCGGTAGGCAATGAGGTCCGCAATCGTTCCGATCAGAAGGTCGTGTTGGTCGGCGAACGCGACCAGCTCCGGAAGTCGTGCCACGGTCCCATCGTCATTCATGATCTCGGCCAGAACACCGGCTGGATACCGTCCCGCGAGCTTTGAGAGGTCTACAGCGGCCTCGGTGTGACCGGCTCGACGGAGGACGCCGCCGGGCTCATACCGCAGCGGGTACATGTGGCCGGGTCGCGCCAGGTCCTCGGGACGTGTGGTCGGGTCGAGGACGGCTTCGATCGTGCGGCAGCGATCGGCGCCGGAGATCCCGGTTGTGGTACCGGCTGCGGAGTCGATCGAGATTGTGAACGCGGTTCGTCGCACATCAGTGTTCTTGGCCACCATCATTGGCAGTTCGAGCTCATCGAGTCGCTCTCCGATGATGGGCAGACAGACGATGCCGCTCGTGTAGCGCAACATGAATCCGAGCATTTCCGGCGTGGCGGCGTCGGCCGACAGAATTAGATCGCCTTCGTTCTCGCGATCCTCATCGTCGACCATGATCACCATCTCACCTCGAGAGATGGCGTCGACGATCTCTTCAATAGGAGCGAATGTCATCGGTGAGCTTTCATCAGTCTTTCTACGTATTTGGCCAGAACATCTACTTCGAGGTTTACGGGATCTCCCGCCTTCCGCAAACCAAGTGTCGTCACCTCGAGTGTGTGCGGGATCAATGCAACACTGAAACCACCCTCGAATAATCCCGCCACCGTGAGGCTCACTCCATCTACGGTGATCGACCCCTTTTCGACGACGTATACCAGCAGGTCGCCGGGCGTTTCGACTTCCACCACCGAGCTTTCACCGTCAGCCGAGACAGATCGGATGATCCCGACACCGTCGATATGGCCTTGCACGATGTGACCATCGAAGCGGCCACTCGCGGGCATAGGAAGCTCGAGATTGACTCTGTCACCCACCAACAGCTGCCCAAGATTGGTGCGATGAAGTGTTTCAGGTATGGCATTCACCCTCATGTAGTCGCCACCGGTCTCCACGGCAGTGAGACAAACGCCGTTGATCGCAATCGACGCCCCGATCGCGAGCTCCCCCAGCTCGCTCCCGGATATCTCGATAGTTCGGAGACCCAGGTCGTCAACCACGGCGGTGATGGTTCCGACTTGTTCGACGATGCCTGTGAACATCGATCTACCGCTTTTCGTAATCGATCCGAATGTCAGGGCCCAGGGTACGCACCGAGGTGATGACCACATCATCGGCGAGGTCAATCGACTCGAAGATCCCGCCGAGGGGTTGTATTCCTGCCCCGCCACCCACCCGACCGCCGACGTAGACGACGACTCGTGTGATCACGCCTGCGCGCCACCACGCTCCAGCGAGAGTCGGGCCCCCCTCTAGAAGCAGGTCCAGCATCCCGAGCTCGTCGGCGAGGGCGACCACGGTCTCTGTCGGGTCGGGTAGCCCTTCGGCTCCTGCCACGACGAGGGACGTGGCGTTGGGTGTTGTCATCGGTTCGGCCGACACGACCACCGGCCGGCGTGCCCAGAGCTGTGCCTCCGACGGCAGAGAGCCGGTTCCGGCGACCACAATCGGGATGGGTTGGTCTCCTTCGAAGGCCGAAGCTCTGGCTGTCAGGAGTGGGTCGTCGGCCCGCAACGTGCCGGCGCCGACAACTACACCGTCGACCCCTGACCTGAGGACGTGCGCGTCGGATCTTGCTGCTTCGGAGGTGATCCACTGCGAAGATCCATCTGCGGCGGCTGCAGCCCCATCGAGGGTCATTGCATATTTGAGAGTGACACGGGGCAACCCTGTTTCCCTGTGATGAAAATATGCTGGATCCACATTTCGCGCGGTTTCGGTGTCGTCTGCGACCGTCACTTCGATACCCGAGTCCCGAAGTCGGTCAACACCGGTCCCGTGTACTTTGGAGTCTGGATCGAGCGAGCCGACCACGACTCGGGATACCTTCGCCTCGATCAGAGCATCGGCACACGGTGGGGTCCGCCCGTGGTGGGTACATGGCTCGAGTGTGACATACATGGTGGCGCCGACTGCGGCCTGTTCGGCCTGGTCGAGGGCCACGACCTCCGCATGCTTGTGCCCCGGTCCGGCATGAGATCCTTCACCGGCCACCGAGCCGTCTTTGGCGATCAACACTGCTCCAACGCGGGGGTTGGGATGAGGTCGATGTTCCTGCGCCAGCTCGATGGCGCGGCTCATTGGGCTGCCGTCAGCCACCTATGCCGTTCGACGGTCGATGCGGTATGTGGATC
>JBAVIK010000262.1:0-6838 GCA_049686815.1 Acidimicrobiia bacterium
GGACTGCGGAGACTCAGTTGGTCGTGCTGTCCGACAATCTCGACGATCGTACCAAGGGCCTCGTCCAGGGCGGCAGCGGAAACGATCACACCGTCCAGGTGAGCCCTGCTGTTTCCGTTGCGGGGCACCACCCGGGTTACCCCGACTTCCTGGCCGTCCCTGATGATCAGACCGTCGACCTGGGTCCGATCACTCGCCGCACCAACCTCTGAACTGAGAGACTTTGCCCCAAGGATTAGACGCAAACCGCCGAGCAGCAGAGTCTTACCAGCACCGGTCTCACCTGTGATGACGGTGAATCCCGGCGAGGGATCAATCGAAGCGTTGGCAAGAACTCCCAAATTGTGAACGGCGAGATGAGCCAGCATCAGGTGAGCTCGAACTTGTCCTTGACCACACTGGCGAAATCTCTTTGTTCGAAGATGATGAATTTCGCCGGGCGATCGCCACGCCGGATTCTGACGGCTTGACCTTCTCCCAACTCCCCGAGGTCAGACTTGTCGACGTTGACCTTCACAGCACGGTCACTACTGACTGTGACCTCAACCGTCGAAGTCTCGGGCAGCACCATCGGCCGGTCGAATAGTGAGTGGGCGGCAACTGGTGTCATGACGAGTGCCGGGACTCGCGGATCAGTGAGAGGTCCTCCCGCAGAGAATGAATACGCGGTTGATCCTGTAGGTGTTGCGACGATCAACCCATCGGCACGATAGGTGACAAAAGGTGCACCGTCGATGACCACATCGAGGCTCACCAATCGTGTGCTGTCCACCTTTTCGACCACGACGTCGTTGATCCCCACTTCGCTCACGCCATCTATCGAAGCTTCGACGGTCGTTCGCTCATCAACTTCGTAGTCTCCCCCGACGAGACGATCGACGACCATCTCCATTTCGTCGGGTTCGACACTGGCAAGGAAACCGAGGGTGCCGAGATTGAATCCCAGGACAGGGACGTCCCATGCGATCGCATTTCTCACGGCTCCGAGCATCGTGCCGTCACCACCTATTGCCAGAAGCACGTCCGGTGGTGAATCGTTGTCGGTGACGAGCTCGCCACCCCGACTCCGAATCTTCTCACTGATCCGCTCGGAAAACTCGATGGCAGCCGGTCGACCAGCGCGTACTACGAGTTTAAAGATCACGTGTCGCCCTCCGTGGCAGCGCCCTTCCGGCACCAGAGTAGGAACTCTTTGTTCCCGTCCCCGCCTTCTATCGGTGAATCAACTACTCGTCTCACATCGGCACCGACGGCGCTGTACGCGGCGATCACCTTTTCCACGGCCGATGCATGGGCGACCGGATCCTTCACCAACCCGCCGCGGCCCACCGACCTCGGGCCCACCTCGAACTGTGGCTTGATGAGCAAGATGAGATCTGCTTCCGGGCAGCCGAGCTCCATGATCTTGTCGACCACTTTGGTGAGTGAAATGAAGGAGAGATCGGCCACCACGATCTGGCCACAAGGTCCGATTTCTCCCGCCGAGATCTCGCGTACGTTGCGACCGTCGAAACTGACCACGCGCGGATCATTGCGCAAGGAGGCCGCCAGCTGATCAACACCAACGTCGATCGCAACCACGCCAGAGGCACCCTTTGCCAGGAGGACCTCGGTGAAACCCCCGGTAGACGCCCCAACATCGATCGCTCGTTTGCCTCCTACAGAGATGTCGAAGGTCTCGATGGCATGCAAGAGCTTCAACGCTCCACGAGACACCCACCGAGGGTGATCAGAACCAACGATGATCTGGGCCCCTTCAGGGACCCGGCTGGACGGCTTTAGAGCGTCGTTGCAGTCGACACTCACGGCCCCACTCCTTATCAGGGCCTGTGCCTCGCTTCTGCTCCTGGCGAGGCCGAGTCGTACCAATTCGGTGTCGAGTCGCGGCGAGTTCAGTTCGCCTCCATCGAATCGAGTATGCGCCCGAGGACTTCGGCGAGCTCGGCGGCAGGTTCGGGAAGCGAAGCTGGGTCAACTGTCTCGAGACGTTCCAGGGCGGCCTCCAGCTCATCCATTTGCTCTTCAGAGATCTCCATGCCCACGATTATTGCTCTGCTTCGGACGCCAACACCAGCTCTGCGGCTGCTTCGAAGTCTTCCACGACAAAATCTGCGCTATCACCTTCGTCGGCCGTTGAGGTCACTCCGCTGAGCACCAGGATCGATCTCCAACCCGCTTCGAGAGATGCCATCGCGATATCAGTGTCCACCCGGTCGCCAACCACCCAGGGTTGGGCCCCCACTTTTTGTCGGACAATCGCTCTCATGGGAGTGTGGGGCTTTCCCGCGATCTCAGGGTCGCACTGTGAGGCAGTGGCAATAGCTGCGACAATCGAGCCTGCCCCAGGCTTCAGACCGCCCTGTATCGGGAACGTCGGGTCGGTGTTGGTGGCGACAAACCTAGCCCCACCCCTGATCGCACTTGAAGCCCCCTCGAGCGTCTCGTAGGTGAGATCGCGATACAAGCCGACCATCACCGACCTTGCCTCACCAGGGTCAACGGTGACCGTGAAACCGGCGCGGCTCAGGGCGTCCAGGATTCCACCCTCACCGACGACCAACACCGGGTCGTCATCGGGCTCCAACATCCCGACCGCCGCCTGTGAGGAGGTGACGACCCGGTCAGGATCAACGCCAACCCCGACTACATCTCTGATCTTTGAAGCAACCTCGGCGGGCGTCCTGGTCGAGTTGTTGGTGACAAAACATATCCTGGCCCCTTCGGTCGCCAGGAGCTCGAGTCCAGCTTTGGCACCGGGTATCGCTGTGTTGCCACGGTAAATGACACCATCGAGATCGCAGATGACGTCGATCAAGACCCGAGGAATCGGTCCAGGACCCGGTCATACAACTCCGCAGTGCGAAGGACAGACTCCGCCGAGACACGTTCATCGTGACCGTGGAAAAGCGCAAGCATCTCTGAAAATGACATCCGATCGTCGAACCGGCCAACACCGTAGGCCACAGTCCCTTTGGGGCGCCAGAATCGGGCATCGGTCGCGACATTCATCATGGCGGGCAGAAGGTTGCGATGACCCTCGAGTTCCATCACAGAATCGGCAATGGCCTCCCAGAGTGGATTGTCAGTCGGACTGATGGTGGATTCCATGTCTTGAATCGGGTCGATCTCGAGGTCATCACGTGCGCTTCCCATTGCCTTCATCAAGTGAGAGTCGACGAAACTTCTATCCATTCCGGGCAACGCCCGAATGTCAACGGCGGCTTCGGCAGCATCCGCCACGATATTCGCTTTCATACCGGCATTGAGCATGTTTGGCGAGATGGTCAAATGGGTTATCGCATGTGCATATCTTGCGAACAGAGGGTCGATGATCGCGAGATCGTCGATCGCATCGTCCACCAGGTCTGGATCGGTGAGAGCTGCCTTCATGTCGTCGGTCAAAGCCAGGGCCGAAACGAACGCGATCCACTCGGGAGTTATCGACACCGGGGCCGGGGTCTCAAAGATCCCATTTAGCGCAGAGACCATCTTCCGAAGCGCATTGTCCGCTCGATAGGGTGCTGAACCATGGCCAGGGGTGCCAGTCGCTTTCAGGCCTGACCAGAACGCTCCCTTTTCACCGATCGCAACCGGGACCACCGGTTCGTTGGCGTTTGCAAGGGGTGGATAGGCCACCTCGGTGAGCAGATAGTCAGCCTTCACCAGATCCCAGCGGTCGGCCACCAAGGGCTTGGCCCCAAAGCGCCCGCCCCCTTCTTCGTCGGCAACACCAATGAAGATCAAATCACCCCGAGAGCTCTTCTCGCCGGTGATGTAGGGCCTCGCCACGTGTGCCATCGCCGCGGTCACATTCAACATGTCGACCGCGCCGCGTCCGAAGACGAAGCCGTCGACGATCTCCGCTCCGAACGGATCCCGCGACCACCCAGATGGTTCGACTGGAACAACATCCAGGTGAGGAACTAAGGCCAGCGAAGGGGCTGTGGAGTCGGTCCCACTGATCCGGTAGATCAGAGACTGGCGCCCCGGATGCGGTTCGAAGATCTCACCCTCGACGCCGAAATACTCGACTAGAGACGCCACTGACCGATGTTCATGTCCGCTGTCAGCTGTGCCGTCGTTGACACATTGATTGCGTATCAAGGTCTGGAGGAGTGCAACTACATCGGTGCTCATTTGTTGAGTATTCCTAACAGGTCATACATCGTTGGGGTAAGCGGGTATTCGCCCACGTCCCCAAGTGGCACCCAGTGTGCCTCATCGGCGTCGTCGCCCGCACCGAGTAAGCCACCTGTCACTGTCGCCAGGTAATCGATCAGCACCAAATGATGCTCCCCGTCGATGACTTCGCCTACCCAGACGACCTCGCCCACAGCCACCTCGAGACCCGTTTCTTCCATCGCCTCTCGTCGGGCGGCATCCTTCAGGGCCTCCCCCGGTTCGACCTTTCCCCCGGGCACCGCCCACAACCCACGACGTGGCTCGCGTCCTCGTTTGATGAGCAGGATGGCGTCGTCCTCGACGATGACCACGCCAACCCCGACCACTGGTTGGTTATCAGCGGTCGTCATTGTGATGCATGATGATCGATCTGGCGCTGAAGCCACCCGACTCGAAGAAGTTCTTTGCCAGACGATGCCCTGGCAGGACATGGGCGTCGAACTTCGAAATCCCTCTTTCACGCAATTCAGCCATCACCATGTCTCTCATGGCCTCGCCAATGGCCACCTCTCTGGCATCTCGATCGACATAGATGAGACGGATGCTCCCGATTTGTTCCTGTCCGGCTTGGGTCAGCATTTCCTCGACACGGGCAAGTAGAAACCCGAATGGGTACTCATCGATCATGCCCAGGAGGACGATCGCGTTCGGGTCTTCGAGAACACCGAGGAAGGCTTCGCCCACGGGCTCGTCGAGGCCGTCGGCTATGGGCCACATCGGATGCAGCTCAACCATCTCGAGCTCCAGAGATCGATACAGGTCTACCAGGACATCGAGGTCATCACGAGAGGCGTGGCGCGCGGTGATCGTCACGATGACCCTTGCCGATTCAATCCCAACATTCGTTTGATGCCCCAGACGGTGACAAGCCACATCGCCTCGACCACGATCCTCATACCCATTTTCGACTTGCCCCTGGTGCGGTCGGTGAAACTGATCGGTATCTCGACGATGGTCAGTCCCATCCGGTCGGCGCGCCACGCCATCTCGACCTGAAAGCCGTATCCGGAGGCTTCCGCATGCGCATAGGGCAACCGGGACAGAGCGTCGGCCCGGAAGGCTCGAAAACCGGCGGTTGCATCTTTCACTGTCAGACCGAGCATGAATCCCGCATACCAATTGCCGCCGCGCGAGATCATGCGTCGGGCCATTGGCCAGTCAGGTGTAGCCCCACCCGGGACGTAGCGCGATCCAATGGCTAGATCAGCACCCGCTTCGACCGCCTCAACCAGACGAGGGAGATCCTCGGGATCGTGAGAGAAATCGGCATCCATCTCGATGATCACGGATGATCCCCCTGTTTCGAGAAGGGTGTCGAAGGCTTCGACATACGCCGGCCCGAGACCCTGTTTCTGCACCCTGTGGATCACACCAATGAGAGGGTCCGACTTGGCGAGACGATCGGCAATCCTCCCGGTGCCGTCAGGGGAGTTGTCATCAACGATGGTGAGTCGATAACCATGTGCTGTCACCGCCGCAGCTACCTGTTCGAGATTTTCTCGCTCGTTGAAGGTTGGGACTACAACCGTAACCTCGTCAGGAGACACAGTCCTGGCAGATCATTTTGCGTTTGTTGGCGAGTTGGCTCGTTCGCTTGACCATGAAGCAGCTCTGACAGACGAACTCCCCGGTCTTCTGTGTCTGAGCGTCGACATTCATGGTGAGCTCTTCCCGACGCATGGCTCGAAGCTCTTCGACCTCGTCGACGAGAAGGGCCTCACTCGCCTCATCTTCGAGTAGCTGCAGTTCCTGGCTCTCCAGCTCCTCTAGAGCCTCGGCAGTCTCTTCGTCGTGGTCATCCTTGGAGTCGTCAGACTCGTCGAATTCATCGGAGTCGTCCTCCTCCTCGAACTCATCGTCATCCTCTGAGTCGACGTCGTTATCTATCACCGAGACGATGTCTTCGTCGATCTCGGCGTCGACATCCACGTCTTCGACCTCAGCGTCATCATCGATCTCAACGGAGTCGGTGTCTTCAATTTCTTCTTCGGCGATGTCCGAGAGTTCTTTTTGTGCCATGTCCTGAATGTCTCAGCCCGTTGGGGCGCGGGAGTATAAGTCAACTGCGATCAGATTTTGAGGCGTATCGCGGCCGGAACAACACGACCTTCAACGCGAGTATTCCCAACTAGATCTCCGTCTGCTTCCAAAGGCCAGCTTGGCAAGCACTCAACTATGAACTGCGCCGCCTTGAATCGTCTCACCGCTGTGTCAGTGAGGTGGGTCCCTTTTATGATCTTCGGGACAAGCGCCGGTGCCCGCCGTTTGGGAGCGTTGATGATCTGCATGTCGAGGACTCCATCGACGAGTGTGGCTTTGGGCGCAACGTTCCAACCTCCAGCGAAGAATTGTCCGTTGGCCATGATCACGGCAAGAGCTTCAGATTCGTAGGTCCGCTTCTCTGTGATCACGGTCACTTGGGCGTATGGAAACCGAGGCAACCTCACTCCGAAGGCCAAGGGATATCTGACTTGTCCGAGCCGGCGACTCAGCTTTGGAGCGGTTTGCGCGGCTGCGGCACCGGCACCGGCTTGGGCGACGTTCACGAAGTATCGCGTTCCCCACTCCCCCACAAGTGTCGCCACGTCGATCGGGTACACCTCATCGGTGGCGAGATGCCACGCGGCCGCACCCAATTCCTGGGGCAGTCCGAAGG
>JBAVIK010000263.1:0-3556 GCA_049686815.1 Acidimicrobiia bacterium
GAGGCGCCCTCTGTCGCCAATTCGCTCGATGAGTTGATGACAGCGGTAGTCGAGGCGGCTGCAGCACCGACGACCTCAGAGTCGAAGGTCGACGTTGGTTCTTTGCTCGCCCCCGCAGCACCGGAGATATCCAATACCCTCTCCGCGGCCGGGCTTTCGGTATCACAGGACGACGTCCTCGACGTCGTCACCGATCTCGACCCATTGGTCATCCGACAGGATCAAACGGCTCCCTATGTCGGCCCGGAGTCACCGGCCGCATCACGATTGGGGACTGCCGGTGTCATCGCCCTGGTGGTGATGATGGTGTCAGGTTGGATCGCGGTCGGCGCGTCGAAAGAACCGACCGTCGAATTGAGGAGGCTGCTCACCAGGGTTGCCCTCGGAGGTCTCAGCTTTGGAATCCTGCTCCGACTGGGCTCGTGGATCCTCGATCCCGGTGGTGGTCGGGCTCCTGTTTCGGAGTCGCTGTCAAGTCTGGCCGGGGCAAAATGGCTGGTTCCGGTGACCGTTGCCATTGTGGCCGGCTTGATGGCCGCGGCCATCAAAGCTGTGAGCGGATGGTTCAAACGGGGGGGAGAGTTCCGGTCACCAGACGAACCACCCACACGAGAACTAGAGCTAGAGCTGTCCCACCCAGGATGAGAGTGAGGGTCCGCTGACTCATCGGCGCTACCCGTCCCGACCTTCGGAGAAGAAACCAGATCCAGGCCCCCACGGTCTGCAGAGTGATCAGCAGCACCAGCGGGTGATAGACCATCGCCGAACCGAAGTCGCCCCTGATGAGACTCGAGGCCGCTCGAGTCAGACCACAACCCGGGCAGGCCGACCCGGTGCAAAGAGCGAAGGCGCATACCGTCGGTCCGTCGTCATTGGGGGTGAGAACAGCCAGCAGACCCACGGCGAGAAACGGAGCCACCAGTACCAACCGATCGCGCCAGATGGTCGTCACGGGCGCAAGAGTACGCGTTGAAGGACCTTCACATGCCGAAACGGTCCAGAGTCCGATAGAGGATGGAAGCCGGCGTGAGAAACCACGCTGCGCTCCCCGAATAGTAGAAACGGCCACGATGGGGGATCTGGCTATAGACACTCGGTGGGTCCTCACCGAGGAGCATTCCGGCCAATTCGTAACCAAGCTGTGTCGACAAGGCGACTCCATGCCCGGCGTAGCCCAAGGCATACCACGCTCCATCAACACGTCCGATGTGGGGTGTCAGGTCAAAGGGGACGCCTAGTCTGCCTCCCCAAACATGGGTGATCTCGGCTGTCTCCAGTTGAGGCCAGTATCCGACGAGAGCGCGGCGAAGATCAATCGCGGACTCCGGAAGATCCAGATCTGGATGAAGACTTCTCCGGCCGCCGATCAATATCCGGTCGTCTTGAGTCCTGCGCATGTAGTTGAGCAGTCTCTTGCGCTTCCAAGCGACCACTCCACCCGGGAAGATCTCCTCTGCTGCGTCATGGCCGACTGGCTCGGTCACAATGATGTATGAGCCGATTGGAACTACGCGACGTGCCAGATCTCTTGCCGGCTCTCGGGTTGTGTACCCATTGGTAGCCAGGATCATATTGCCGGCATCGATGACCCCTCGAGAAGTGTGAACCCTGTGGCCCTTGGTCGTCCTCTCAGTGGAGTCGGCGTGGCAATGGTCGACCAACACCGCCCCAGCCGTTTTGACCTGGCGTGCGAGCCCGAAAGCGAGCTTGGCCGGGTGCACACCGAACCCTTCAGGTTCAAAGAGGGCGACATCGAATGACTCGCCACCAACGATGCGATGAATGTCCTCGGGACCGATCACTTCCCAGTCGACGTGGTGATTGCGAGCATAGAAATCAACCTGTTTCTGGAACTTCTCCAGATCGCGAGGTCCTCTCCCCAGCGCGGCCATACCTCCGTTGTGGATAACGGCGTCCACCCCCGGTGTCTCGGCGATTTCTCTGACCAGCTCCGTGGCCCGCACGGTCGACGTCCACATCTCTTGGGCAATTCCGGGCCCATACCTCGAATCCACCGTTTGGACGCCTGCCTTGACGTCGGGCGAAACAAACCCACCGTTGATCGCTGATGCCCCTCCCGCTATCTCGAGGCCGTCGATGACCACCACGTCCTTGCCGGCAGACGCCAGCCGACGGGCCGCGGACAAACCAGTGAGCCCCGAGCCGACCACCAGGTAGTCGGTTTCGGATGGGAGTTCGGAAGTCAGTCCTGGCGGTCGTGGAAAGTCGTCAACCCAATATGGGATCGTTTTCACAGACTGCGGAGCCCAGCCTCGAACAGTGAGCCCATTTCCGACACCTGGTCTGTCGTCATCGTCAGTGGGGGCGAGACCTGAAGCCCGCCACCGCCCACCGCACGCGTGAGCACCCCGGCCTCCCGACAAGCAGTCGCCGCCCGAGAAGGAAGAGTCTCGTCATCGCTGACGACGAGTTGCACTGCTGCGAGCGCACCCACCCCGCGGCGAATGCTATCCACGACTTCCAGCTCCTCCAGTGGCAACAGTGCCTCGTATATCTCGCTTTCCAGTTCTGTCGCCCTCTGCAGCAAGCCTTCCCGTTCGATGATGTCCATGACAACGAGCCCGGCCACGCAAGCGGTTGAGTGACCGGAGTATGTGTATCCGTGTCGGAATATCAGGCCGGGGGAGTTGAAGAACGGTTCAGCGATATGTGACGCCGCTACCACACCACCGAGTGGGGCGTAACCGCAGGTGACACCCTTGGCGAAGGTCATGAGATCCGGTTCGAGGTCGTAGAGGTTCGCCGCAAACCAGTCACCCACCCGTCCGAAGCCGGTGATGACTTCGTCCGAGATATACAGCGCTCCGGTGTCGCGAATCGTCTGGCGGACACTCTTGAGGTACTCGGGTGTCACCGGACGGATGCCGCCTGCGCCGATCACCGCTTCGACGAAAATGCCGGCAACCCGTTCCGCCCCGGCGTGATCGATCGCCTTCTCCACGGCCTCTGCATCGTCGTAGGGGACGAAGACGACGTCCGAAACCAGGTCCCCGCCATAGCCGAGGCGATTGGGCTCCATTCCTCCAAGCGAGGTTCCGTAGGTGTGCATGCCGTGGTAGGCCCATTCCCTCGCTATGAAGACTGTGCGTTCGGGTTGGCCGATCGCGTTGAAATACCTGCGTGCCAGTTTGGCGGCCGTGTCGACGGCATCGGAGCCCCCCGAACCAAAGAAGACTTTCGACCCGGGGTCAGGCGCTACCGAGGCGATTTGTGCAGCCAATTCCATCGGTGGCCGGGTCCCGTAGTCGATGAATGAGTGGAAGGCCGGCAGCTTCTTCATCTGCTCGGTCATCGCCTCGATGACTTCGTCCCTGCCGTACCCGATGTTCATGTACCAGAGAGATGCCGCCGCATCGAGGTAGCGATTGCCCTCCTCGTCGAATACATAGATGCCTTCACCGCGATCCACGATGAAGGGCTCGTACTGAACCTTGCTCATGTCGGCAAACGGGTGCCAGAAGGAACTCATGGGTGCGAATTTAGCTAGAGGATCTCGATTTCACTTCGCCAAACCACACTTCATCGACTCACTCGC